>JALYMT010000038.1 GCA_030773555.1 Actinomycetota bacterium
GTGGCGACCTCCGCGGTCGACGCCACCGGCACCCGGCCGACCAGGGCGCCGTCGGCCGGGTCGACGACCTCGAAGATCCGACCGGTCGCCGCCGCGCCGGCCGTCCAGCTGCCGCCGATCAGGTGCTGCGCCTCGCTCACGAACCGTCTCCTCCTGCGTTGCCGACTATCTGCGCTGGCCTACCCCGGCCGCGTCCGGCCGATGCCGGTTGGCCGGCGAGGGGCAGGGTACGAGCCGCGGGATCGTGATCACGAGCTGCGGCGACGAGGAACGTGGAGGTGCGGTGGCGACGGTCACGCGGAGCACGGGGGTGTCCTGCCAGCGCGTCTGGGAGGTGCTCTGCGACGGCTGGCTCTACCCCTCCTGGGTCGTCGGCGCGTCGCGCATGCGCGCGGTCGATTCCACCTGGCCGGCGACCGGCTCCCGGCTGCACCACTCCGTGGGGGTGTGGCCGCTGCTGATCGACGACGACACCCGCGTGCAGGAGGTCGACGAGGGCCGCCGGCTGCTGCTGCGCGCCCGCGGCTGGCCGCTGGGCGAGGCCGACATCGAGCTGCGCCTCGAGCCCGAAGGCGCCGGGACGGGGGACGGGAGCCGCTGTCGGATCGTCATGGCCGAGAAGCCGGCGGCGGGCCCCGGACTCGGGCTGTTCAACCCGGTCGCCGACCGGCTGCTGGCGGCCCGCAACAGCGAGAGCCTCGCGCGCCTCGCCGCCCTGGTGGAGGGCCGCTCGGGCAGCTGAGGCAGCTCGCCTCTCCCGCATAGGGGGGCGTGCGAGCGCCACCTCGATGATCGACATCGACGTTCGGGCCGCGCCGCGCGGCGCGGCCCGGGCATCACGTCGATGTCGATCATCAGAGCAGGCGCCGCCGGCCCGGGGGCGAGCCCTGGACCCGCCGCTGGGTGCCGTCGATCAAGCGGCCGCGCAGGCCCCCGAAGGCGCGGTTGCGCATCAGCACCACCTTGGCTGCGTTCGCCCCCGGCGCCCCGTGCACGCCCCCGCCGGGGTGGGCGGAGGCGCTGGCGAGATAGAGCCGCTCGATGGGCAGCTCCGGGCGCCCGAGCCCCGGCACCGGACGGAAGACGAGCATCTGGTAGATCGCGGAGCTGCCCGCGTTGATCGCCCCGCCGGCGAGGTTGGCGTCGGCGGCCTCCAGGTCCAGCGGCAGCTGTGAGGACCGGCCGATGACCGAGGCCCGGAAGCCCGGGGCGTGCCGCTCGACCAGCGCCTCGACGTCCTCGACGTGCGCCTGCAGCGCGTCCGCGTCGTCGATGGCGGTGCGGGGGACGTGGGTGTAGGCCCAGACGGACTCGGTGCCGGCCGGCGAGCGCTGGGGGTCCGTGGTCGTCATCTGCCCGAGCAGCACGAACGGCTCGCGGGGGATGCGCCGGGTGGCCAGGTCGGCGCTGAAGCGGGAGAGCCCGTCGAGGTCGACACCCAGGTGCACCGTCCCCGCCCCCACGCACCCGGGCGAGGTCCAGGGGATCGGCGCCCGCAGCGCCCAGTTCACCTTGACGGTGGCGTCGTCCCAGGCGAACCGGTGCAGGTCGTCGACCACGCGGGCAGGCAGGTGCTGCTCGCCGACGAGGCCGAGCAGCAGCGAAGGAGCCGGCACGTCGGCGACCACCGCGAGCCGGGCGAGGACGGGGGTGCCGTTCACCTCGACGCCGTACGCCCGGCCGGAGTCGACCAGCACCTTGGTCACCGGCGCGGAACACACCACCTCGCCGCCGCGCGCCCGCAGCCGGGCGACGAGCGCGTCGGGGAGCCGGCCGGTGCCGCCCGCGGGAGTGGGAAAGCCGTAGTCCTGCCCCAGCATCGCCAGCAGCCACCCGAAGACCGCGCTGCCGGCGCTCTCGGGGGACAGGTCGGTGTGCAGCGCGTTCCCGGCCAGGAGCAGCCGCGCGCCGTCGCCGCGGAAGGTCTCCTCGCCGTAGCGACGCACCGGCTGCAGCAGGAAGCGGACGAAGCGCAGCGCGTCGGCCGGGCCCAGGGTGCGCAGCAGCCGCAGCGCCGGGGCCACCGGCGGGAAGGGCTGGAACAGCGCGTCGAGCAGCGCCGGGCGCAGCCGCCGCCACTGCTCGACCACCGAGATCCACGCCTCACCGTCGCCGGCGGCCCAGGCGTCGACCGACGCCGCCGTCGCGTCGAGATCGCGGGACAGCGTGACCGTACGGCCGTCGGGGGTGAGGTGGGTGAGGACCGTCGGGGAGTGCACCCAGCGCAGCCCGTAGTCCTCCAGGCCGAGCGCGGCGAGCAGCGGCGAGGCGGCGCTCAGCGGATAGAACGCGGAGAACAGGTCCGTGCGGAAGCCGGGCGCGGTCAGCTCGGCGTCGCGCACCGCGCCGCCGTACGCCGGCTGCGCCTCGAGCACGACGACGTCGAGGCCCTCATCGGCGAGCAGGTTGGCCGCCACCAGGCCGTTGGGGCCGGCGCCGATCACCACGACGTCGACGGTGCGGGGGAGGGCGACGTCGCGGGGGAGTTCCCCGGCGGGCGCGCTCAGAAGCGGTGCTCCTCGACACCGCCACCGAGGGCGGCCCACACGTCCTGGAGGTTCTCGAAGCTCTGCCCGGCAGGAAGGCGGTCGAGCAGCGCCAGGATGCGGTCGGGGGCGCTGTTGCCGGCCGCCACCTCGCGCAGGGCGTCGCGGTCGGCCGGATAGATCCGGCCGAGGTAGCGGGCGAGGTCGCTGCGGTCGGCCACGTCGGCGGCGCTCATGCCGTCGGGCGTGCCCCCCGCCAGCGTGCCGTCGGGCTCGAGGTCGACGTCGGGTTGATCCTCCCCGGACGGCTCGGGATCACGCCACTCCTGCGCGTGGGTGCTGTGCCCGCTGCGGACCAGGCCTTCGGTCGCCTTCTTCAGCGCGTCGTCCTGCTGCGCGCTGACCTTCCCGCTTCCGTACAGCTCGCTCATGTACCGGCGCTACCCGGCCCCGGGAGGGGGAAACGGCCCAACGGCGCGGGCGCCTGCATCGATGGCGAGCGATGGGGCATTTCTCCAGCGGCGCCGCCGTGGGCGCCGGCAGCCCGACCACGGCAACCAACGGACGACGGAGAGCCCCCGTGACCCAGCGAACCACCCCACAGCCAGCCGGCAGCAGTGTCGACGGGAGCGGTGACACCATCCCCGGCCTCGCCAGCCTGCGGCAGGTGGAGCAGGACTACGCCCCCAACGGTGAGCAGCGTCCGCTGGGCGGCTACCTGGTGACGATGGGCGCGTACGGCACGTACGTCGGCGCGCTGGTAGCGGCCGCGGCGCTGACCGGCAGGCGGGCGCCGGAGCGGGTGGCGGCCGCCGACCTGGCGCTGTTCTCGGTGGCCACGCACAAGCTCGCCCGCGTCATCACCAAGGACTCGATCACCAGCCCGCTGCGCGCCCCGTTCACCCGCTACTCCGGCGTCGGGGGTCCCGCCGAGCTCAACGAGGAGGTCCGCCACGCCGGCGGTATCCGCCACTCCCTCGGCGAGCTGCTCACCTGCCCGTTCTGCATCGGGATGTGGATCTCCACGAGCTTCAGTGCCGGGCTCGTCTTCGCGCCGCGGATGACCCGGCTGGTGGCCTCGACGCTGACCGCGCTGGCCGCCTCGGACTTCCTGCACTTCGCGTACGCGAAGACCTACTCGTCGGCCGAGTAGCCCAGCGCCGCCCCGGAGGCGTCCGGCTCCGGGAGGGGGAGCGACCTGAGCGCGCTCGACTGGTCGATGCTCGCCGCCGCAGCGTTGCTCGTCGGCTTCGCCAAGACCGCGGTGGGTGGGGTGGCCGCCATCAGCGTGGCGCTGTTCGCCGCCGTCCTACCCGCTCGGGCGTCCACGGGGGCGCTGCTGCCCCTGCTGCTCGTGGGCGATGTCGTGGCGGTGGGGACCTACCGCCGGCACGCCGACTGGGCCACGCTGCTGCGCCTGTCCCCCTCCGTCGCCGTGGGTGTGGTCGTCGGCGCCGCGTTCGTGGCCCGGGTCGACGACACGGTCATGCGCCGGACGATCGGGATCGTGCTGCTGGCCCTGCTGGGGATTCGTCTCGTGCAGCGCCGCTGGGCTCGCCCCGGCCCCGGCCCCGGCCCCGGTGCCGCAGCGTTCGGCCTGCTCGCCGGGTTCACCACGATGGTCGCGAACTCCGGCGGTGCCGTGATGTCGCTCTACCTGCTGTCGGCACGGCTCGGCGTCCTGGGATTCCTCGGCACCTCCGCCTGGTTCTTCTTCCTCGTCAACCTGTTCAAGCTGCCCTTCGCGGCCGGGCTCGGCCTGGTGTCCGCCGACTCGCTCGCCCTGGGCGCGGTGCTCGCCCCCGCGGTGCTCCTCGGGGCCGCGGTCGGGCGCGCGGTGATCGCCCGGTTGGACGCGGGCCGGTTCGAGCAGGTCGTCCTCGTCGTCACCGCGGCGACGAGTCTGAACCTGCTGCGCTGATCTCACACCCCGGCCGGGCCGCGGTCGTGCCGCGGACGACCAGGTGCGGGGGGAGCACGACCTCCCGAGGGGTCGTACGACCGCCCTCCAGCCGGTCGACGGCGGCGGCCGTCAACATCGAGCACGAGGGCGGACCGGCGCGAGAGCACCGGTCCGGCCCGCGCGCGTCCCGCTCATGCCCAGGCCTTTGTCCGTCGCTCGATCTCCTCGCGGTTGACCACGGCGGACTGCCGGGCGCGCTCCTCCCAGGCGAAGACGCAGACCGTCAGGATCGTCTCCGGCCGGTTGCCGAAGCCGAGCCGGCCGAGGGTGGCGAAGAACTCGTCCCAGTCGACCTCGCCCTGGCCGATGTCGAGGTGCTGGTGCACCCGGGCGGTGGACCCCGGCGGGTTCACGATGTAGCGCAGGCCGGAGGAGCCCCGGTGGTCGAAGGAGTCGGCCACGTGCAGGTGGGTGAGCAGGTCGCCGGCGTAGGCCATCGTCCCGGCGACGTCGCCGCCCATGTGGAAGGTGTGCGGCGCGCAGTACAGGAAGGACACCAGCGGCGAGTTGATGCCGCGGATCATGTCGATCGCGACGCGCCCGTCCTCGACGAAGTCGTCGGGGTGCGGCTCGAGGCGCAGCTGCACCCCCTCGCGCTCGAAGACGGGCAGCAGCTCCTCCATCGACTTCCAGAACTGCCCCTCGCTGCGGCTCGCCTTTTCGAGCCGGCCGTTGAACTCGGAGTTCATGACGTTGCACCCCAGCTCCACCGTGAGCTGGATCGCCCGCTTCCAGTAGCGGACGGCCGCCTGGCGCTCGTCCTCGTCGGGCCCCGACCAGCGGTAGAGCGGCAGGTGGCAGGCGATGCCCACGCCCGCCGCGTCCAGCGCCGCCTTGAACCGGCGCACGGTGTCGTCGTCGGCCCGCGGGTGCAGGAAGAACGGGGTGAAGTCCTCCCGCGGCGAGAGCTCGATCCACTCGTAGCCGAGGTCGGCGACGACCCCGGGCAGCTCGAGCAGGGGGATGCGGCGGAGCATGTACGGGTCGAGTGCCAGCTTCATCCCGCTTCCCTCCGATTCAGGGCTTCGCGTAGAGGTCGGGCTTGTCCCGCAGCCGCACCGGAGCACGCTGCCCCGTGCGCAGCGCCTCGAGGGCGGCGTCGGAGACCACGGCGGCGGCGTAGCCGTCCCAGGAGCTGGGGCCGGTGGGGCCGCTGCCGGTGGCGAGGGCGTCGATCCACTCCTGGAACTCCAGGTCATAGGCCCGCAGGAAGCGCTCCCGCCAGTCGGCGGGCACCCGGGAGGTGACGCTGCCGCTGTGGCGCACGTCGACGAAACTGGCCGAGCCGAGTGCGGCCGTGCCGTCCTCGCCGACGACCTCGCCCTGGATGTCGTAGCCGTAGCGGATGTTCACCGACACCTCGACGTCGACCAGCGCGCCGCTCTCGGTATCGAGCAGCACCACGACCGGGTCCTGCAACTCGCCGCCGTGCCGGCTGCGTCGCGGGGTGAGAACCGTGGCCGCGACGAACTCCTCGCCGAGCAGCCAGCGCACCACGTCGAAGTCGTGCACCGCCGTGTCCGTGATGGCCATGTCGCCGGTGTAGTGCGACGGCACGGAGGCGTTGCGGTGCTTGGAGTGGACGAGCAGCGGTGCGCCGATCGCGCCGCTGTCGACCACCTCCTTGAGCGCCCGGTACGCCGGGTCGTAGCGGCGCATGTAGCCGACCTGCACCAGCCGGCTGCCGTATGCCACCTCGGCGTCGAGGATGCGCGAGCACGCCTCCTGGCTGGTGGCCAGCGGCTTCTCGCAGAAGACCTGCTTGCCCGCCTCGATGCAGGTGAGGACGTACTCCTCGTGCGTCGGCCCCCAGGAGGTGACGACCACCGCGTCGACGGCGTCGTCTCCGATGAGGTCCTTGCCGGTGGCGTGCACGCGGGCGCCCGGCACGCCGTCGGCCACCTCCTGCGCGCGCGCGGCGTCGACGTCGGTCACGGCGACGACCTGCGCACCCGCCAGGACCTTCGTCAGGCGGCGGATGTGGTCCTGCCCGATCATGCCGACGCCGATGACTCCGACGTTCAAGGTCACTGCTGCCCCCTCAGCGCTGCAGCTCGTGGGCGAGCTCGGCGAGCTCCTGCCCGCCGGCCATCTGTGTGGTGAGCTCCTCGAGGCTGACCTCGGAGCGCTTCCTGTCGAGCACGCGCCGGCCCAGCTTCAGGATGATGAAGTGGTCACCGACCATGTAGGCGTGGTGCGGGTTGTGCGTGATGAACACGACGCCGAGACCGGCGTCGCGCGCCGCGGCCGTGTACTTCAGGACCACCCCCGACTGCTTGACACCCAGCGCGGCGGTGGGCTCGTCGAGGATGAGCACGCGGGCGCCGAAGTAGACGGCCCGGGCGATGGCGACGCACTGCCGCTGGCCCCCGGAGAGCGTGCCGATCGGCTGGTTGATGTCCTTGACCGCGATGCCCATCTTCCGCAGCTCGCTGTCGGCGACCTCGCGCATCTTCGGGATGTCGAGCGGGGCGAGCGGGAAGTTGCCCTTGCGCAGCTCGGAGCCGAGGAAGAAGTTGCGCCACACCTCCATCAGCGACACCACCGCGAGGTCCTGGTAGACGGTGGCGATGCCGCGGTCGAGGGCCTCACGGGGGGAGGAGAACTTCGTCTCCTGCCCGTCGATGCGCAGGCTGCCCTCGGTATGCGGGTGCAGGCCGGACATGATCTTGATGAGGGTGGACTTGCCGGCGCCGTTGTCGCCCAGGACGCAGTCGACCTCCCCGGCGTTGACGGTCAGGTTGACGCCCTCGAGGGCGCGGATGGGGCCGTACGCCTTGCCGACCCCGTCCATCTCGATGAGCGGCCTGCCCCTCTTCTCGGTCGCCGGGGCGTGCGAGGCGATGGTGTCCGTCATGGGGGTCTCACTTCCGGGTGTTGGCGAGCTTCTTGACGTAGAGGTTCACCAGGACGGCGAGCAGGAGCATCACGCCCAGGAAGGTGCGGAACCAGTTGGGGTCCCAGCCCGCGTAGACGATTCCCTGGGTGGTCATGCCGAAGATGAAGGCACCGATCGCGGAGCCCACCGCGGAGCCGTAGCCGCCGGTGAGCAGGGCGCCACCGACGACCGCGGCGATGATGTAGAGGAACTCGTTGCCGATGCCCTCACCGGACTGCACCGTGCTGAAGGCGAAGAGGCGATGCATGCCGTAGAACCAGGCGAGGAACGCCACCCCCATGAACAGGCCGATCTTCACCTTGTTCACCGGCACACCGACGGCGCGTGCACTGGCAGGGTTGCCGCCCACGGCGAAGATCCAGTTGCCCACCCGGGTGCGCAGTAGGACCCAGGTGGCGGCGGCGACGAAGAGGAGCCACCAGAGGACGGTGATCCGGACGCTGACGAAGCCCAGGTCGAGATTCGAGGCGAACACCGCACGGGCGGAGTTGAAGCCGTCGATGTCGGAGACGTTCTGCGTGGAGACGGTGCCGGTGAGCAGCTTGGTGACACCGAGATTGATGCCTTGCAGCATGAAGAACGTGCTGAGTGTCACCAGGAAGCTGGGAATTCCGGTTCTCACGACCAGGTAGCCGTTGATGAACCCGATCGCCAGCATGACCACGAGGGCGACGGCGGCGCCCGCCCACATGTTCGCGCTCAGCTGGTAGCTGAGCATCGACGCGGTGAGGGCCGCGGTGACGACCGAGACTCCGGCGGAGAGGTCGAACTCGCCACCGATCATGAGCAACGCGACCCCGACGGCGACGATGCCGATCTGGGAGCTCGCGTAGAGCACCGTGGCGAGTGAGCCGACCGATCGGAAGGGCGCGGCCACGGCGTAGAAGAAGATGAAGATGGCCAGGGCGGCGAGGAGGGAGCCGATCTCCGGCCGGGCCAGCATGGCGGAGACCAGTGACCGCTGCCTCGGTGCGTCAGTGGTGCTGGGAGGTGACGGCGACGTCGCCAGGGTCGAGCTCATCGTTTGCTCCGGGGCTTAGGGGACCGGGGGCTCGAGGACGAGGGGGAGCGGGGCGTCCCGCTCCCCCACAGGGCGTCAGCGGGTGTTCTTGCTCGCGTACTGGACGATCTGCTCGATGTTGCTCTTGTCGACGAAGGACGGGCCGGTGAGCACCGGGAGCCCACCGCCGATGTCGTTGCCGTTGGTGAGGTTCAGCCAGAGAGCGTCGACCGCCTCGTGGCCTTGCACGTAGGGCTGCTGGTCGATCGAGAAATCGATGCGCCCGTCCTGGATCGCCTTCGCGGCGTCGGCGTTGAGGTCGAAGGTGACCACCTTGGCCTGGCTCCCCGCAGCCTCCCTCGACTGCAGGGCGACCAGCGCGTAGGGCGCGCCCAGCGTGACGATGTGGGTCACGGCCTTGTCCTGCGACAGCTTGGCCTGGATCGTCGACTGGACCGAGGGCAGATCGGTGCCGGTCACGTTGAGGATCTCCGTGTTCGACAGGCCCTTCTTGACACCGTCGCAGCGGGCCTCGAGGGCGACCGAACCCTGCTCCTGGATGACGCAGAGCACCTTTTGCCCGCCCGAGTCGGCGATCCGCTTGCCCGCGGTCTCGCCGGCGAGGGCCTCGTCCGAGCCGAAGTACATGTCGGCGCCGAGTCGCTTCCACTCGTTGATGCCGGAGTTGAAGCCGACGACGGGGATGCCCTTGTCGATCGCGGCCTTGATGGCCGGTGCGAGCGGGTCGGGCTTCGACATCGTGACCGCGATGCCGTCGACGTTGCGGTCGACGGCGTTCTGGATCAGGGTCGCCTGCCGGGCCGCCTCGGGGTCGGCCGCGTAGTCGAGCTGGATGTTGTCCTTGGCGGCGGCGGCCTGGGCGCCGTTGCGAATCTTGTCCCAGAAGGTGTCACCCGGGGCCTCGTGGGTGATCATCGCGACCGTCTTGCGCGGCGTGTTGGCCGCATTGCCCGCAGCAGCGGCCTGCGGTGCCGGCGCCTCGGCCTGCCTGCCTCCCTGACTGCTGCAGGCGGTCCCGCCCAACGTCACGACAGAGACGACAGCGAGCGCCGAGAGTGCCCGCTTGGAACGGAGCATGCGCGAATCCTTCCTTGGATGCGGCCGGCGCCCTGCCGGCCACGGAATCCCCCGTGAGAATCGATGGCGCTAGGAGCGGGAGCGCCCGGCGCCGAGGCCGCACGAGCCGAGGTAGCGGTGGGTGCGGGTGGCGACCGGCAGCGGGACGTCAGGCTCGCACGGATAGAGGTCCTGCTCGACGATCGCGAACAGGTCGGCATCGAGGCGAGCGAGGGCCTCGATCAGCGACGGCATCTCGGGGACGCCGTGCGGGGGCTCGACCATCACTCCCCGGGCCACCGCAGGCGCGAACCCGAGGCCCTCCTGCCGCACGTCCGCGAGGACCGCCGGGTCGACCTGTTTGAGGTGCACGTAGCCGATGCGCTCGGGGTAGCGGGCGATCAGCGCGAGGTTGTCGCCGCCGCAGTAGGAGATGTGGCCGGTGTCGAGGCAGAGGTTCACGAGCGAGGAGTCGGTGTCCGCGAGGAGCCGCTCGACCTCCTCCTGCGTGCCGACGTGGCTGTCGGCGTGCGGGTGGAAAACCAGCGACACGTCTGACTCGTCGGCCAGCGTCTTCGCCAGCGAGTTCATGCCGTTGGTGAGGTCGCGCCACTGGTCCGGCTCCAGCGTCGCGGGCTGGGTGAGCTTGCCCTCGAGGTCGGTGTAGCCCTCGGGCAGCAGCACGAGGTGGCGCGCGCCGAGCGCGGTCAGCAGGCGGGCCTCCTGCCGGCAGTCCTCGATCGCCTGGTCGAGGGCGTCCGCACCCCGGTGCAGGCCGGCGAAGACCGCCCCGCCGGAGAGTTGCAACTCACGCCGGCCGAGCTCGTCGCGCAGCTGCTCCGGGTCGGTGGGCAGATAGCCGTACGGCCCCAGCTCGATCCACGGGTAGCCGGCCTCGACGACCTCGTCGAGGAAGCGCGACCACGGCACCTGCTGGGGGTCGTCGGGGAACCAGACGCCCCACGAGTCGGGAGCGGTGCCGAGCCGCACCCGGTCGTACGTCGGACTCGTCGCGGGATTCGCCATCGGCCTCACACCGCCGTCGGGAAGTGGAAGCTGGAGCCGGCCGGATGCTCGACGTGCGGCCAGCGCGCGGTGATCACCTTCGAGCGGGTGTAGAACCCCACCCCGTCGGCGCCGTGGATGCGCCGCTCGCCGAACAGCGAGTCCTTCCAGCCGCCGAAGGAGTAGTAGGCCATGGGCACCGGGATCGGGACGTTGATCCCGATCATCCCGACGTTGACTCCCCGCTGGAAGCGGCGGGCGGCCTCGCCGCTCGAGGTGAAGATGGCCGTGCCGTTGCCGTACGGGTTCGCGTTGATCAGGGAGATGGCGGCCTCGACGTCGTCCGCGCGCAGCACCGAGAGCACCGGCCCGAAGATCTCGTTCTGGTAGGCGTCCATCTGCGGGGTGACCCGGTCGAGCACGGTGGGGCCGACGAAGTACCCGTCCTCGTGGCCCGGCACGACCAGCCCGCGGCCGTCGACCGCGACCTCGGCGCCCTGCCGCTCGCCGGAGTCGATGAAGCCCACGATGCGCTCCCGGGCCTCGCGCGTGATCACCGGGCCCATCTCGCTGCTCGTGTCGCGACCCGGGCCCACCCGGACCGCCGCGGCCTTGTCGCGCAGTGCTTCCATCAGCGAGCCGCCCGCGTCGCCGACGGCGACCGCCGCCGAGATCGCCATGCACCGCTCGCCGGCCGAGCCGAAGGCGGCGGCGACCAGGTGCTCCGAGGCGAAGTCGACGTCGGCGTCGGGCAGCACCACGGCGTGGTTCTTCGCGCCGCCGAGGGCCTGCACCCGCTTGCCGTTGGCCGTCCCCCGCTCGTGGATGTAGCGCGCGATCGGCGTCGAGCCGACGAAGGAGACGGCGGCGACGTCGGGGGCGTCGAGCAGCGCGTCGACGGCCTCCTTGTCGCCGTGCACCACGTTGAACACCCCGTCGGGCAGGCCCGCCTCGGCCCACATCTCGGCGACCAGCAGGGAGACCGAGGGGTCACGCTCGCTGGGCTTGAGCACGAAGGTGTTGCCGCAGGCGATGGCGACCGGGTGCATCCACATCGGCACCATGATCGGGAAGTTGAAGGGCGTGATGCCGGCGACGACGCCCAGCGGCTGGCGGAACGAGAAGACGTCGACGCCGGTCGAGGCCTGGTCGGAGTACTCGCCCTTGAGCAGGTGCGGGATGCCGCAGGCGAACTCCACGACCTCGAGGCCGCGCTGCACCTCCCCGCGCGCGTCGGACACGACCTTGCCGTGCTCGTCGGAGATGACCTCGGCGAGCTCGCCGATGCGGCGGTTGACCAGCTCGCGGAAGGCGAACAGCACGGTCGTGCGCTTGCTCAGCGACGCCTGCGACCACTCCTCGAACGCGGCGGCGGCGGTGCGTACGGCCTCGTCGACGTCGGCCTTGCTGGCCAGCAGCACCGACGCCTGCTGCTGCCCGGTGGCCGGGTTGTAGACCGGGCTGGTACGCGTCGACGTTGCGGGGGTCGGCTTGCCGCCGATCCAGTGCTCGATGGTTCTCAACGGATGCTGGCCTTTCGCTCGTTGGGCAACGGGGGTCAGAGGAAGAGGCGCTGGCGCGCCTTGGCGTCGTCGTAGCTGTCCCGGGCGGCGCGGGTGGCGTCGAGGTCGGCCACCTCGGCGACGGGTACGTCCCACCACGACTCGCTCGAGGGAGCCGGCAGCATCGGGTCGGTCTCGACGTGCACGACGGTCGTGCGGGCCGACTCCTTCGCCTTCTGCAGGGCGGCCCGGAACTCCTCGATCCCGCGGGCACGCAGCACGTCGGCCCCGAGGCTCTCGGCGTTGGCCGCGAGGTCGACCGGCAGGACGCCGCCGTCGAGCCGGCCGGTCTCGGCGGAGCGGTAGCGGTACCACGTGCCGAAGCGGGGCGCGCCCACGCTCTCGGACAGCTCGCCGATGGAGGCGAAGCCGTGGTTCTGCACCAGGACGACGATGATCTTCACGCCTTCCTGGACCGCGGTGACGATCTCCTGGGCCATCATCAGGTACGAGCCGTCGCCGACCATCGCGAAGACGTCGCGGTCGGGCGCGGCCATCTTCGCGCCGAGCGCGCCGGCGATCTCGTAGCCCATGCAGGAGTAGCCGTACTCGACGTGGTAGCCCTTCGGGTCGCGGGTGCGCCACAGCTTGTGCAGGTCACCGGGCATCGAGCCGGCGGCGCAGACGACGACGTCGCGGGGCGCGGACACCGCGTTGACCACGCCGAGCACCTCGCTCTGCGCGGGCAGCGGCGTGTGCCCCAGCGTGTAGGCGCGCTCGACGGTGGTGTCCCACTCCTGCGCCAGTCGGTGCGCCCGGTCCCGGTAGGCGGGCTCGACCGACCAGCCGTCGAGCCCCTCGGTCAGCGCCGTCAGGGCCTCGCGGGCGTCGGCGAACAGGCCGACCCCCGCGTGCTTGGCCGCGTCCAGGGGCGCGACGTTGACGTTGACGAAGCGGACGCCGGGATCGGCGAAGGCCGTACGGGAGGCGGTGGTGAAGTCCGACCAGCGGGTGCCGATGCCGAGCACGACGTCGGCCTCGCGGGCGATCGCGTTCGCCGCCGTCGTGCCGGTGGACCCGATGGCGCCGAGGGCCTGCGGGTGGTCGTAGGGCAGCGAGCCCTTGCCCGCCTGCGTCTCGGCGACCGGGATGCCGGTGGCCTCGACGAAGCCGCGCAGCTGCTCGGTCGCCTCGGCGTAGATGGTGCCGCCACCGGAGACGATCAGCGGACGCTGCGCCGAGCGCAGCACCTCGAGGGCGCGGGCGAGGGCGGCCGGCTCGGGCACCGGGCGCGGCACGTGCCAGACCCGCTTGGTGAACAGCTCCTCCGGCCAGTCGTGCGCCTCGGCCTGCACGTCCTGCGGCAGCGCGACCGTCACCGCTCCGGTCTCGGCCGGGTCGGTGAGCACCCGCATCGCGCCCAGCAGCGCCGCCGGCAGCTGCTCCGGGCGCCACACCCGGTCGAAGAACCGGGAGACCGGGCGGAAGACGTCGTTGACGCTGACGTCGTAGGACCCGGGGTCCTCGAGCTCCTGCAGCACGGGCGAGGCGGCCCGGGTGGCGAAGACGTCGCCGGGCAGCAGCAGCACCGGGAGGCGGTTGATGGTGGCCAGCGCCGCGCCGGTGACCATGTTCGTCGCACCCGGGCCGATCGACGCGGTGCAGGCGAAGGTGCTGAGCCGGTTGCGCATCCGCGCGTAGGCGGCGGAGGCGTGCACCATGCCCTGCTCGTTGCGGGCCTGGTAGTAGCGCAGCACGTCGGGGCCTTGGAGAGTCTCGGTCTGCATCAGCGCCTGGCCCATGCCGGCGACGTTGCCGTGGCCGAAGATGCCGAAGCAGCCGGCGAAGAAGCGGGTCTCGACGCCGTCGCGCTCGCTCCACTGGTTGGCGAGGAAGCGGACGACGGCCTGGGCCACGGTCAGCCGCACGGTGCTCATGAGGGGCTCCAGTTCGGGGCCGAGGTCAGGGGCAGCCGGGGATCGATTCCGGCGTCCGCCCAGGTGCCGCGCACCCAGGCGTGCGCCGGGTCGTCGCAGACCACCCATTGCCGGTCGGGCGCGGGACCGGCCATCACGTTGAGGTAGTAGAGGTCGTAGCCGGGCGCGGCCATCGACGGGCCGTGCCAGCCGTGCGGCACGAGCACGACGTCGCCGCTGCGCACCTCGGCGAGCACGTCGAGCGGGCGTTCCGCGGTGCCGTACACCCGCTGGTAGGCCACCCCACGGGGAGCTCCGCCCCCCATGTCCCCCCCGAGACCCCCCGGCCCGTCCGCGACCTCGAAGTAGTAGATCTCCTCGAGCTCGACCTCGGCGACGCCGCCGGCCCCCGTACGCGCCTCGTCGTGCTTGTGCGGGGGATAAGACGACCAGTTGCCGGCCGGGGTGAGGACCTCGACGGCGATCAGCTTGTCGGCGTACGGCCAGTCGGCGCCGCACAGGTTGTTCACCTGGCGGCTGCACGACCCCGCCCCCCGCAGCTCCACCGGCACGTCGGCGGCGGCGCGGTAGCGCGGCGCCCGCCGGCCCTCGCACCGGGCGCTGGGCAGCGCGAAGCGCCCCCCGCCCGCCGAGGTCAGGGTGGCGTCCGTGTTCCGGGGCAGGTAGGCGAGGTCGGTGACCCCGGTGAAGACGCCGTCGCGGCCGTGCAGGTCGATGCGCTCGCCCTCGCACTCGACCGTGCAGCCGCCCGACAGCGGGACGACGAGCATCTCCTCGTCACCGGTGCGGATCGGGCGCGTGCCGCCGGCGGCCAGTTCCACCACGCGCAGCCCGGAGTACGCCCAGCCGGCGTCCTCGGGGGGAATCGCGAGGGCGTACGCGCCGTCGGCGGTGCTGCCCGCGGGCAGGTGCAGCTTCTCGCTCACGCCACGCTCCCCTCGGCGAGTAGGCCGACGGCGGTGTCGACCGCGCCGGCGACGTCGTCACCGTCGGGATAGAGCAGCGACCGGCCGATGGTGAGGCCCTGCACGGTCGGCACGGCAAGGGCCTTGCGCATGGCGGCGAAGGCGACGTCGGGGTCCTCGGGCACCTCGCCGCCGAGGAGGAGCACCGGCATCGTGGCGGCGGCGAGCACCCGCTCCATGTCGTCGACGACGGGCAGCTTCAGCCAGGTGTAGGCCGACGTGGCGCCTAGGCCGGCGGCAACGGCGATGCTGCGGATGACCGCGTCGGGGGAGAGGTCGTTCTTCACCCGGCCGTCGACGCGGGTCGACATGAACGGCTCGACCATGGCGATGAGCCGGCGCCTCGCCAGCTCGTTGACCGCCCGGGCGCAGCTCTCCATGGTGACGACGGTCGCGGGGTCGTCGGGGTCGATGCGGAAGAGCATCTTGCCGCCCTCGAAGCCGGCGTCCTGCAGCGCGGCGGCGTCGTACCCGGTGAACCGGTCGTCCAGCTCGAAGGCGGTGCCGGCGAGACCGCCGCGGTTCATCGAGCCGAAGACGACCTTGTCGTCGAGGGCGCCGAGCAGCAGCAGGTCCTCGAGGACGTCGGCGGTGCCGAGCACCCCGTTGACGCCGGGGCGCGACAGGGCGAGCACCATGCGGTCGAGCAGGTCGGTGCGGTCGCCCATGGCCAGGGGGCGGTCGCCGGCGCGCAGCGCGCCCCGGGCGGGGTGGTCGGCGGCGATCACCATCATCCGGCCCGACGGGCCGAAGAGCGAGGAAGGCCGCCGCCGCGCCGCCGCCGCCGCCGCGATCGCCTCCGGCCGGGAGACCCGGGCCTCGAGAATTCTGGCCAGCTTGTCACCGGTCACCGGAAGCCTCCTTGACGAAGATCTCCACCTCGTCGGCGGTGGGCATCGCGTCCGAGCAGGCGAGCCGGGACGCGACGATCGCCCCGGCGGCGTTGGCGAAGCGCAGCAGCTGCTCGAGGTCCCAGCCCGCGAGCAGGCCGTGGCACAGCGCCCCGCCAAACGCGTCGCCGGCACCCAGGCCGTTGACGACCTCCACCGGCGTGGGGGGCACCTCGACCTCGGTGTCGTGCTTGACGCCGAGGACGCCTCTGGGGCCCTGCTTGACGACGGCCAGCTCCACCCCGGCGGCGCGCAGCGCGGCGGCCGCCGCTCGTGGCTCGCGTTCGCCGACCGCGGTGTCGCACTCGTCCAGGTTGCCGACCGCGACGGTGACGTGTGGCAGCGCGCGCTGCACCTGCACGCGCGCCTCCTCCCGCGACGACCAGAAGCTCGGGCGGTAGTCGAGGTCGAGCACGGTCGTCCCCCGCTTGCCCCGCGCCTCCAGCGCGGCGAGCGTCGCCGAGCGGCTCGGCTCCTGGCACAGCCCGGTGCCCGTCACCCACAGCACCGAGGCCTCCCGTACGGCGTCGAGGTCGAGCTCGTCCGCCCGGATCTGCAGGTCGGGGGCAGTCGGCAGGCGACCGTAGAAGTAGAGGGGGAAGTCGTCGGGCGGAAAGATCTCGCAGAACGTGACCGGCGTGGGCAGCCCGGGCACGGCGCTGACGTAGCGGTCGTGGACGCCGTAGCCGCGCAGCGCCGCGTGCACGAAGGCGCCGAAGGGGTCGTCGCCGGTGCGGGTGACGACGGCGGCGCTGCGGCCGTGGCGGGCGGCGGCGACCGCGACGTTGGTGGGGCTGCCACCGAGGTACTTGCCGAACGTCTCGACCTCGGGCAGGCCGCGCCCGACCTGCAGCGGGTACACGTCGACGCCGACCCGGCCCATCGTCAGCACCTCGTACGCGGTCATCGCGCGCTCCGCTGGGCGAGACCGCGGAGGAAGTCGAGGCTGGCGCGGACGTCGGCGGCCGGTCCCTCGGTCGTCTGCCCTTCGGTGGTGGGCGCTGTGGGCAGGACGGTGTCCTGCTCGAGGACGTACCAGCCGTCGTAGCCCGCCGACTCGAGGGCGTCGACGACGCCGGCGATGTCGACGTCGCCGGTGCCGAGTGGGCGGTACATGCCGGCGCGCACCGCGTCGGTGTAGCCCGCCTCGCCGGCCTGCACGCGGCGCGCCCAGCCCGCGTCGACGTCCTTGAGGTGAGCGTGCGCGATGCGCGTGGACGCGTCGGCGGCGAGCCGCGCGGGGTCGGTGCCGCCGATGAGGAGGTGCCCGGTGTCGAGGCAGAGCGGGATCACCGAGCCGTCGAGGACGCGGGCGACCTCGTCACCGGTCTCGATCATCGTGCCCACGTGCGGATGCAGCGTGGCGCGTACGCCGCGCTCCTCGGCGTAGGTCGCGATGCGGTCGAGGTTGCCCAGCAGGGTCGCCCAGCCCTCGCTTCCGAGCTGGGGCCGGGCGTCGTACCCGTGCTGTCCCGTCGCGGCGGCGAGCACGAGGGTGCGGGCGCCGGCGGCGACGAAGGCGTCGAGTGCGGTGTCGACGCCCGGCAGCGGGTCGCTGCCCGGGTCGTGGAGCACGACGGGGACGAAGCCGCCAACGGCCCGGAGTCCGTACGTCCTCAGCAGTTCGGCGCGCTCGGTGGGGTCGTGGGGCAGGAAGCCGTCGGGTCCGAACTCCGTCGCGACCAGGCCGAGCTCGCGCATCTCGGCGAGCACCCGAGCGGGGTCGAGCTGGTGACCCCAACCGGAGACCTCGCAGACGCCCCACGAGATCGGCGCGCCGGCCACGCGGTCGAGCAGGTCGCGCCTGTGCGCGCCCCGTTGCCCGGGCACCGCCGCGGCGAGCGTGTCGTCCATCCGCCTGTGCCCTCCGTCCTGCTCTCGACGGCCGCCGTCGAGGGCGCTTCCGTTGCTTGCCCGGAGTCTGTTCCGAGCGCTGCTCCGGTGTCAAGACTTTGTCAGGACATTCTTACTTCTTGATCGCCGGATCGGCGATGGGCACAATGCCGGGAACGACCGCCCCGAGGAGCCCACGCTGACCGCCGCCGCGACGATGCCCCCGCTGGTGGTCGACCGGTGCAGTCCGGTGCCCCTCTACTTCCAGGTGGCCTCACAGCTCGAGCAGCTCATCGAGTCCGGCGAGCTGCCGCCCGGCACCCGGCTGGAGAACGAGATCGCCTTCGCCGACGCGCTCGGCGTCTCCCGGCCGACGATGCGCAGCGCGTTCGCGTACCTGGTCGACCGCGGCCTGCTGCGCCGCCGCCGCGGAATCGGCACCGAGGTCCTGCACCCCAAGGTGCGCCGGCCGGCGGAGCTGACCAGCTTGTACGACGACCTCACGCAGTCCGGCCGCGAGCCCCGCACCGAGCTGCTCTCCTTCGGGCGCGAGCCCGCGGGCGAGAATCCCGCGGCCCTGCTGGAGCTTCCGCCCGATGCGGAGGTCTACGTGCTCCGCCGCCTCCGCTACGCCGGCGACGAGCCGCTCGCGCTGATGAACAACTACCTGCCCGTTGACCTCCTCCACCTGACCCCGGACGACCTCGCCCGGCGGGGCCTGTACGACTTGCTGCGCACCGCGGGCATCTCGCTGGAGACAGCCACGCAGACCATCGGCGCCAAGACGGCGACGGCTACGGAGGCCCGGTCCCTGGGGGAGTCCCGGGGGGCGGCGCTGCTCACCATGGCCCGCACGGCGTACGACGCCACCGGCCGGCCGGTGGAGCACGGCTCCCACCTCTACCGCGCCTCGCGCTACGCCTTCGAGCTCACCCTCACCGGCCTCGCCGCACCCTCGGCGTGATCATGCACTTCTCGCGGTGATCATGCACTAGAGCGACCAGCGGGCCACGACCGTACCGCCCGGTGCGTAGACAGCTTCGCTGCCAGGCGGGCACCCGTCTCCGCCCAACGTCGGTCCGAAGAACAAGTCCGCTCTACCTCGTTCGCCCTGATCAGTCGGGTCAGGACGGCAGCAGTCTTGCGAGCGGGCGCTGTCCGGCTGCGGGCTCGACTGCCGCTGTGGATCGCACCCTGACCGCCATCAAGATCGCTAATTCGGGTGAAAATGTGCAGTCGACTGCGTTTTGCCACCCGAACTGGCGATTCTGGACGCAGCAGCGAGGGACGTGCGGTGGCCCGCGCTCCAGGAGTGGACGGTCGACCTTCGAAGCACGGGCAGTGGGAGGCGGAACCCCGACACGTGACCGTCACCGCGAGAAGTGCATGATCAGCGCGAGGGGGGTCAGGTGAGCAGGCTCTCCTCGTGGTCGAGCTCGCGGAGCAGCTCCAGCAGCGCGGGTGTCGACAGCCGCCCGGCGTCGCGCCAGTGCAGCAGCTCCTCGCGCTCCGCGTCGATCATCGACCGGCGGAGCTCGGTCAGGACGACCCGCGGGGTGTCCGCGGCGCTGCCGATGTAGGAGTCGTACGCGAAGCTGCGCTGCCGCCGCAGCTCGACGAGCTGGCGCAGCCCGGCGAGGACGTCGTCGGACACCGTCCGCTCCTTGAGGGTCCGCAGCAGGCGGCGCTCGCCGGCTCGAACGGCGGCGAGGCGGGCCTCGTCGGCGCGGCGCAGGTCGTCCTCCGGGGTGCCCCGCAGGCCGAGCACGCGGATGAGCGGGGCGAAGGTCACCCCCTGGACGACCAGGGTGACGAGGACGACGGCGTACGCGCAGATCAGCAGCAGGTCGCGATACGGGCCGGCGGCCGCTGTGGGGATCGCGAACGCGGCGGCGAGCGAGATGACGCCGCGGGTGCCCGCCCACGACATCGCGACCACCTCGCGGCCGGACAGGGCGATCGCGATGCGCTCCGTGCCCAGCCGTCCCGGCAGGTGCGAGGTCAGCAGCAGCCAGACGGGGCGGACGAGGAGCACGGTCCCGACGCTGACGGCGACGGCGGCGGCGACCGTACCCGGGGGATAGGCACGCAGTCCGCGCAGGACCGCGGGGAGCTGGTTGCCGATCAGCAGGAAGACGACGCCCTCGAGCAGGAAGTTCACCAGGCCCCACACCGGGCGGGTCTGCAGCCGGTTCGGCGCGGACTGGAACGCGGGGGCGGCGTGCCCGACCCGCAGGCCGGCGATGACGACGGCGAGCAGGCCGGAGGCGTGCAGCTCCTCGGTGATCAGGTACGCGAGGAACGGCGTCACCAGGGAGACGGCGTTGTCGGCCAGCGGATCCCGCAGCCGCCCGCGCAACCAGGCCGCGCCCGAGGCGACCGCCCAGCCGACCGCGCTGCCCACGGCGGCTGCGTAGACGAACCGGCCCGCCGCGCCCGGGAGGAAGAAGTTGCCCCCCACCGCCACGGCCAGGGCAACCTGGAGGATCGTGATGGCGGTGGCGTCGTTGAGCAGGCCCTCGCCCTCGATGAGCGTGCCCAGCCGCCGGGGGAGCCCGGCCCGGCGGCCGATCGAGAGGGCGGCGACCGGGTCGGGTGGGGCGACCGCCGCACCGAGGGCGATCGCCGCCGCCAGCGAGAGCCCGGGCACGACCAGCGCGAGTCCGGTGCCCACCGCCAGCGCGGTCACCAGCACCAGGGCGACCGCCAGCGAGACGACCGCCCGCAGGTGCGCCCGGATCTCCAGCAGGCTCGCGTTCAGGGCCGCCCAGTACAGCAGCGGGGGGAGGACGAGGGTCAGGACTACGTCGGGGTGCATCTCGACGTTCGGCCCGGGCAGCAGGCCGTATCCCAGGCCGGCGAGCACGAGCAGCACGGCACCCGGCACCCGCGTGCGCTCCTGCGCGAGCTCGGCCAGCACGACGAGGGCCGAGGCGGCGACGGCGAACACGAGGACCTCGAGCACGTGCTCCTCCTGCCCACCAGACGCTGCTCCTCCCTCCCGACCGGGGCAGCAGTCAGGAGCGGGGCAGCAGTCAGGAGCAGGGACGCTTCGCCTCGACGGCGGCCTGGATCCGCGCCGCCGCCTCCGCCGCCGAGACGTCGTCGACGTCGACGACGAGATCGCTCGCCTCGGCGTACAGCGGGTCGCGTTCCGCGGCCATCGCCGACAGGGCCCGCAGCGGGTCGGGGCGCAGCCAGGGCCGGTCGCTCTCGTCACCCACCCGCGCGGCGAGGGTGCTCGGCCGGGCGCGCAGCCACACCACGTACGCGTCGCCGCCGCGCAGGGCGGCCCGGTTCTCCTTCCCGAGCACCACCGAGGCGGCGACGCCGGCGACGACCGGGGGAGGGACGGCGAGGGCCGTACGGAGGGCCGCGGCCTCCGCGGCGTGCAGGCCGGCGCCGCCGACCTTGCGGCGCAGGTCCTCCAGCGCCGTGCCCGCGGCGGCGCGCACCAGCTCGTCGTTGTCCAGGTAGGTCCAGCCGAGACGCTCGGCGAGCGCGCGCCCGATCGTGCTCTTGCCCGTGGCCATCAAGCCGATCAGCAGGATGCGGCACACCCGGGCATCCTGGCGGCGCGCCCTGCCCGGGGGGAAGAGGGAAATACTTGCATCCGCAAAAGAGTTTGACCGGGTACACCACGTCGAGGAGGTCGTCTTGCCCGCTGTGACTGTCGACGACATCACCGTCCTGCCGCAAGTCGCGGTGCCCGACCTGACGGTCGCCCGCCAGCGGCCGGTGCGCCAGGTGACCACCGCTCCGGGCGGCTTCGAGGGCGAGGGCTTCCCGGTGCGGCGCGCCTTCGCCGGCGTCGACCTGAGCGAGCTCGACCCGTTCATCCACCTCGACCAGATCGGCGAGGTGGAGTACGCCCCAGGCGAGCCCAAGGGCACCCCCTGGCACCCGCACCGCGGCTTCGAGACGGTCACCTACATGATGGACGGCGTCCTCGAGCACCACGACTCCACCGGCGGCGGCGGGGTGATCAGCGACGGCGACACCCAGTGGATGACCGCCGGCGGCGGCATCCTGCACATCGAGACCCCGCCCGAGGAGATCGTCGCTCGCGGCGGCCTCTTCCACGGCTTGCAGCTGTGGGTCAATCTGCCCAAGGCGCAGAAGTGGATCGACCCGCGCTACCAGGACCTCAGCGGTGACCGCGTCGCGCTGCTCTCCAGCGACGACGGCGGCGCCCTAGTCCGCGTGATCGCCGGCCAGGTAGGCGACCAGCGCGGCCCTGGCTCGACCTACACCCCGATGACCATGGTGCACGCCAGCGTCAGCCCCGGCGCCCGGCTGGTGCTGCCGTGGGCGCGGGAGTTCAACGCCCTCGCGTACGTCCTCTCCGGCCAGGGCACGGTGGGCGCGGAGAAGCGCCCCGTACGGATGGGCCAGCTCGCCGTCCTCGGCGCCGGCGACGTCGTCACCGTCGAGGCGTCGACCAGTCAGGAGAGCCGCTCGCCGCAGCTCGAGATGCTGTTCCTCGGCGGCCGCCCGATCCGCGAGCCCGTCGCGTGGCTCGGCCCGTTCGTGATGAACACCCGCGCCGAGGTGCAGCAGGCGTTCGACGACTTCCAGGCCGGCCGGCTCGGCAGCATCCCCGCGGTCCACGGTGCGCCCACCGAGGTCGTCGCCGCGCAGACCGACTCGCCGCTGGACTGAGCGGCCCCCGATTCCCGCTCCGGGCCGGCGCCCTGACGCGCGAGCCCGGAGCGGGTTACCTTTCCCCCGTGACCGCGCTCGCGGCGTTCCCGTACGAGGCGCGGACGCTCGATCTGGACGGACTGGCCTACGCGTACGTCGACGAGGGCTCCGGCCCGCCCGTGGTGCTCGTGCACGGCAACCCCACCTGGTCGTACCACTTCCGCTCGCTGATCGCCGAACTGCCCGGCGCCGGCTTCCGCGCCCTGGCCCCCGATCACATCGGCATGGGTCGCTCGGTGAAGCCGCCTGCGAACGCGTACCCCCACACCCTCACCCGCCGGGTCGAGGACTTCGGTCGCTTCCTCGACACGGTCGTCCCCGACGAGCCGGTGACCCTCGTGGTGCACGACTGGGGCGGGGCGATCGCCCTCGCCTGGGCGGTGGACCACCCCGACCGGGTGGGCCGCCTGGTGCTGCTCAACACCGGCGCGTTCCCCCTGCCCGAGGGCATGCGGCTGCCGCTGCCGTTGCGGCTGGCGCGCACCCGCCTCGGCGGCCTGGGAGTCCGGTACGCCAACGCGCTCGCCCGCGGCGCCGTGCTCCTGGGCAGCCGGCGGTGGCTGCCCGCCTCGGTGCGCCGCGGCTACCTCGCGCCGTACGACCGGCCTGCCCACCGGGTCGGCGTGCTGCGCTTCGTGCAGGACATCCCGCTCTCGCCGCGCGACCCCGCGTACGCGACGCTGGCGCGCACGGGGGAGCGGCTCGGCGTGCTCGCCGGCAAGCCCGTGCTGGTCTGCTGGGGGATGCGCGACTTCGTCTTCGACGCCCGCATCCTCGCCCGCTGGGAGCAGATCTACCCGCACGCCGAGGTGCACCGCTTCGAGGACGCCGGGCACTTCGTCCTCGAGGATGCGGGGGAGCAGATCGCGCCGCTCGTGCTCGACTTCCTCGCCCGTACGGCCCCCCGGTGACCGTCGACCTGGCCGCGGCCCTGACGGCAAATGCCCGCCGGCGCCCCGACAGGCCCGCGCTGGTCCTGCCCACCGGGCGGTGGCACCGGGCCGGGACGGCCGGGTTCCGGGTCACGACGTACGCGGATCTCGACCGTCGCAGCGAAGCGCTCGCCGCCGGCCTGAGCGTCGCCGGCATCGGGCCGGGGACGCGCACGGCGATGCTGGTCCCCCCAGGGGAGGACTTCTTCGCCCTCGTCTTCGCCCTGCTCAAGGCCGCCGCCGTCCCCGTGCTCGTCGACCCGGGGATGGGGCTGCGCAACGTCGGCACCTGCCTGAGCGAGGCGCGCCCCGGCGCGTTCGTCGCCGTGCCGCGGGGGCACCTGGCGGCGCGCGCCCTGCGCTGGTGCCCCGAGGCGTCTGTGCGCGTCACCACCCGGGGACGGCTGCCCGGGGTCCTGTCCCTGCGCGCGGTGGAGCGGCGCGGCGCGGATCCGGCCCGGCGGCTGCCGGCGCGCAAGCCCGGCGACGCCGCGGTCGTCGCGTTCACCAGCGGCAGCACCGGCGTGCCCAAGGGCGTCGAGCTGACCGTCGGGAACCTGCTGGCGCAGGTGGAGCTGATCCGCGACCTCTACGACCTGCGGCCGGGGGAGGTGAGCCTCGCGACGTTCCCGCCGTTCGCGCTGCTCGGGCCCGCGCTCGGCCTCACCACGGTGGTTCCGCGCATGGATCCCACCCGCCCGGCCGCCGTCGACTCCCGGCGCCTCGTGGACGCGGTGCGCACGTACGGGGCCAGCGTGATGTTCGGCTCGCCCGCCCTGCTCGACACGCTCGTCCGCTGGGCGGGGCCGCGGGGGGAGACGATGCCCACCCTGCGCCGGGTCGTCTCCGCCGGCGCCCCGGTCGCGCCGGCGCTGCAGCGTTGCGTGCTCGACCTGCTCCCGCCGGGCGCGCAGGTGCACTCCCCGTACGGCGCAACCGAGGCGCTGCCGGTCACCTCGATCGGTAGCGACGAGCTGCTCGCCCTGCCCGAGCGGCCGCTGACCGGCGTGTGCGTAGGGCGGCCGGTGCCCGGCGTCGACGTCACCGTCGTGCCGATCACCGACGAGCCCCTGCCCGAGGTCGACCCGCGCGCCGCCCTGCCTCCGGGCGAGGTGGGGGAGGTGGTCGTCCGCGGCCCGGTCGTCACCCGCGCCTACGTGGAGCGCCCCGCGGCGACCGCGCGGGCCAAGACCCGGTGGGACGGCCGGCTCGCCCACCGGATGGGCGACGCGGGCTACCTCGACGAGGCGGGCCGGCTGTGGTTCTGCGGCCGCACGGCGCACCGGGTGACCACTCCCCACGGGGTGATGTTCTCGGTGCCGTGCGAGCAGGTCTTCGACGCGCACCCCGCCGTGCGTCGCTCCGCGCTCGTGGGCGTCGGTCCGGCTGGGCAGCAGCTGCCAATCATCTGCGTCGAGCTCGAGCGCGGCGTGCGCGCCAGCGGCGAGCTGACCGCCCAGCTGCTCGACCTCGCGGCCAGCACACCCGAGACCAAGGCGATCGGCACAGTGGTCTACGTTCGCCGCTTCCCCGTCGACGTGCGGCACAACGCGAAGATCCGTCGCGAGGAGCTCGCCCGGCTCGCCGCGCGGCGGCTGCGCCGGTGACCGTCCTCGTCACCGGCGGCAGCGGCTTCCTCGGCTCCGCGATCGTGCGCGGGCTGCTCGCCCGCAGCGCGACCGTACGCAGCCTCGCGCGCAGCCCCGCTCCAGAGCTGGAGACACTCGGGGTCGAGGTCGTGCGGGGAGACATCGCCGACCGGCACGCGGTCGACCGCGCGCTGGCGGGCTGCGAGCTCGTCTTCCACGTCGCCGCCAAGGCCGGGATGTGGGGCGCCTACGCGGCCTACGCCACGAGCAACATCGAGGGCACGCGGCACGTCCTTGACGCCTGCCGCCGCCACGGCGTGCGCCGGCTCGTCTACACCTCCACGCCCAGCGTCGTGCACCGCGGCGTCGACATCGAGGGCGGCGACGAGCGACTGCCGTACGCGACCCGCTTCGACTCGCCCTACCCGGCGACCAAGGCGATCGCCGAGCAGATGGTGCTCGCCGCCAACGACGCGGGGCTCGCCACGGTGGCGCTGCGCCCGCACCTGCTCTGGGGACCGGGGGACACCCAGCTGGTGCCCCGCATCCTGGAGCGCGCGCGCCGCGGCCAGCTGCGCCTTGTGGACCGGGGCCGGGCGGTGGTGGACGTGACGTACGTCGACAACGCCGCCCACGCGCACCTGCTGGCCGCCGACCGGCTGCATCCCGGCTCACTGGTGGCCGGCCGCGCCTACTTCATCGCTCAGGGCCGGCCCCTGCCGGTGCGCGACCTGCTCGGCCGCATCCTCGCCGCGGCCGGCCTCCCGCCGGCGACCGCGTCGGTGCCGTTCGCGGTCGCGTACGCCGCCGGCGCGACCGCCGAAGTGGTCTGGCGGCTCCTGGGCCGCGAGGCCGAGCCGCCGATGACCCGCTTCCTGGCCCGCCAGCTCGCCACCTCGCACTGGTTCGACCTCACCGCAGCCCGCTGTGACCTGGGCTACGAGCCTCCGGTCAGCCTCGAGGAGGGCCTCGCGCGCCTCGCGCGTCATCTCGC
The DNA here is from genome assembly GCA_030773555.1 of Actinomycetota bacterium. Lineage (GTDB taxonomy): Bacteria > Actinomycetota > Actinomycetes > JALYMT01 > JALYMT01 > JALYMT01. The sequence continues at coordinate 25,777 of JALYMT010000038.1, forward strand.
TGGCCCGGGGGTGAGCACGAACCCGTAGAGCCCGAGCCCCACGAGGACCTCGCCGTCGAGGACGCGGGCTTCGACGACGGCGTTGCGTCGCCCATGGCGCAGGACCAGCCCCCGCACCTCCAGCAACGCCGCGTCCGCGGGGCGGAGGAACGTGTGGTGCGCGTCGACGAGCGCCGCCCCGCCCCCGGGCAGGACGCCGAGGGCGCGCTCGGCGGCGGCGGCCGCCGCGTCGACGAGCGCACCGCCCTGGAC
>JALYMT010000039.1 GCA_030773555.1 Actinomycetota bacterium
GTCCCATCCCGGCCAGGGGCGCCACGCCGGCGCCCACGCCGGCGGCCACGGCGAGCAGCCCGGCGGCCGCGCCGGTGCCGCCGACGAGCACGCTGCGCGCGGGACCCAGCCGGTGCACCACATGCCCGGAGGCCGGCAGCGCGGCCACCGCCCCCACCGACAGGCACAGCAGCAGCAACCCGAGCTGGGAGGAGGTCAGGTCGAGCCGGTCGCGCACCGCGGGAGTCCGGGAGATCCAGGAGGCGAACGCGAAGCCGTTGACCGCGAAGACGGCGGCGACCGCGACCCGGGGGCGCTCCGCCCCGGCCCGCCTGCACCGTTCCTCACCCGGCCCGCTCCGGGGCGGCGCGGCGGCCGGAGCGGTTCGCATCCTGTCCTCCTCGACGTCAACGGGGCGCGTCGTTGCCCCAGCATCGCCGCCAGCAGCCCGTTTGTCGAATCGTTTCGACCTTATGGCTGGTGAGGACGGGTCGTAGCGTCGGGCCGGGGCGCGGCTCGCGAGGGGACCGCTTCGACAGGACGAGGAGGGGGTGCGGATGAGCCAGGAGACCCGGGCTGGCCAGGGGGATCGGGCGGATCGCCCGACTCTGGCCTCGGTGGCCGCCCGGGCCGGTGTCGCGCTCTCCACGGCTTCCCTGGTCTTCTCCGGCTCACCCCGGGTCGCCGCTGCCACCCGGGAGCGGGTGCTGGCAGCGGCGGCGGAGCTGGACTATGCCGGTCCGGACCCGCTGGCGCGCTCGTTGCGCTCCCGGCGCAGCGGGACGGTGGGGGTGGTGGTCGGCGAGCGGCTGCTGTATGCCTTTCGGGACCCGGTCGCGGTGGCGCTGCTGGACGGCATCGCCGAGGTCCTCAGCCCCCTGGGCGTTGGACTACTCCTGCTGCCTGGCGACGACAGGCGGGACGGGCCCTCGGTGCCGCAGCTGTCCCGCGCCGCGCTGGACGCCGCGGTGTATCTCACCGGCGGGCTCGAGGACGATCCCGCCCTCGAGCACCTGCGCCGCCGGGGCGTGCCCGTGGTCGCTGTGGAAGGCCCCGTCGCCCAGGACCTGGTGCTGATCAGCATCGAGGACCACTCGGGCAGCATCGAGCTGGCCGGCCACCTGCGCGCACTCGGCCACTTCCGGGTCGCGGTCGTCGCCTTGCCCCTGCGCCTGGACCGCACCTTCGGCCTCATCGACCCGGCCCGTCGCGACCGCGCCGCCTACCGGGACGTGCGGGAACGGCTGCGCGGGATCGAGGACGTCTTCGGTCCGGTGCCCGCCATCGAGACCGCGGCCAACACCGTCGAGGAGGGAGAACGAGCCGCCGGGGTCCTGCTCGACGTGACCCCCCGCGCCCGGCCCACTGCCATCCTGGCGCAGAGCGACCTGCTCGCCGCCGGAGTGCTACGCGCCGCCGCCGCGCTGGGCCTGCGCGTTCCCGAGGACCTCAGCGTCACCGGCTTCGACGGCATCGACCTGCCCTGGCTGGCCCCGACCCGGCTCACCACCGTCGTCCAGCCGTTGGAGGAGAAAGGCCGCGCCGCCGGGCGCGCCGCCGCCGCGCTGCTCGCCGGGCAGCGCCCAGCCGACCTCGTCCTTCCCGTCCACCTCCGCATCGGCACCACCACCGGTCCGGCAGCTGCATGAGCACACCGCCATGTCCGGCTGACCGGTCCGCTGCTGGCTAGGCTAGGTCAGGACCAGCTCGGCGAGGGAGGGCAAGACGAGGTCGGGGGCGATGGCCGAGCCGGCCAGGTCGCCGGGTCTGGTGCTGCCGGTGAGGACGAGCACGGCGGTCATGCCCGCGGCGCAGGCGCCGGCGACGTCGGTGTCCAGGCGGTCACCGACCATGACCAGGTGCCGGGTGTCGGGCAACAGCTGGCGGGCGGCGGTGAACATGCCCGGCTCGGGCTTGCCAGCGACGGTGGCGATGCGCCGGTCGCGGCCTCCACGGCGGCGAGGAGGGCGCCGGTGGCCGGGCGGGGGCCCTCCGGGCCGGGAAACGTGGCGTCCCGACTGGTGGCGTACAACCGGGCCCCGGCGTGCGCGGCGAGGGTGATCGCGGCGAGCTGGGCGTAGTCGAAGCTTTCGTGCCCACCCAGCAGCACTGCCCCCGCGGCCCGGGGCCGGCGCGGGTCGATGACTCGCAGCCCGGCGGCGCGGGCCTCGGCGTGCAGCGCTGGACTGCCGACCACCAGCACCGCCGTGCCGGGCGGTTCTCGGTCAGCCACGAGCTGCGCCGCGGCCCGGCTGCTGGTCAGCACCTCCTCCGCGGTGGCCGGGATGCCGCTGGCGGTGAGCTGGGCGGCGTACTCCTCCCGGCTGCCGCGCGGGTCGTTGGTCAGGAACAGCACCGGCACACCCCGGCCCCGGAACCGCCGCAGGACCTCCGGGACCCCAGGCAACGGTCGACCGCCGATCCACACCACGCCGTCCAGGTCGAGCAGCAACCCGTCGCCGTGCACTGCCCCACCGGACATGCTCGCCACCGATCCGGGGACTCATCCCTCGAGCATCTGCACAGACACCCAGCCTGGGGACTCCCTGCAGCGGTGAACCATCTTCTCAAGACGTGCAGGAGCTGGACGCCGAGGCCGTGTCTGGGGTGGTTGCCGGAAGCGTTGCGAGCTGCATGTGCACGGCGGCGGTGGTGCGGGCGAGGTCGCCGGTGGCGAGCAGGTCCAGCAGCGCTCCGCGCAGCACGGCAAGGACCAGGGTGCGCTGTGCCCTGGCGGCTGGGGTGTGCCGGGCCGCCGGCGGCTGGTGTTCCTCCAGCACGGCGAGCCAGTCGGTGACGGTGGACTCGGCGAAACCAGCCCAGGGACCGGTGCCCTTCCCCTCCTAGCGTGTAGACGCCAGCCTTGAGGGAGGCCAGGTGTCAGAGGCACGTCGGAAGTTCGATCCGGAGTTCCGCCAGGGTGCGGTGCGGATCGTGGTCGAGTCTGGCAAGCCGATCGCGCAGGTGGCCCGGGACCTCGGGATCAACGAGGGAACGCTGGGCAACTGGGTGGCCCGGGATCGGCAGGCCCG
>JALYMT010000040.1 GCA_030773555.1 Actinomycetota bacterium
CCGCCGCCCGGGCCGCGGCCCAGGTGCTGGCCGACGGGACCGCCGATCTCGAAGCCGGCCCGGGAGGCGCGCCGGTCCGTCGGGCGGTGCCCGTGCTGGCCGACGCGGCCGCCGCCGACCTGGTCACCGTCACCGGCACCGACCTGCTCCTGGCCGGGGCGGCGGTAGACCACCTCCGGGCGACTGCGGTCCTCGAGGCCGCCCTGGAGTCCCTGCGCGAGCTCCGCCGCCTCCTCTGACCCCCGGAGGTCAGGCGAGGCGCTGCACGATCATGGCCATGCCCTGGCCGCCGCCGACGCACATCGTCTCCAGGCCGAACTCGCCGTCGCGGGTCTGCAGCCCGTTGAGCAGCGTGGTGGTGATCCGCGCCCCGGTCGAGCCGAAGGGGTGGCCCAGGGCGATCGCGCCCCCGTGCACGTTGAGCCGGTCGAGGTCGACGCCGAGCTGCTGGTAGGAGGGGATCACCTGAGCGGCGAACGCCTCGTTGATCTCGACGAGGTCCATGTCGTCGATGCTCATGCCGGCGGCGGCCAACGCCCGCCGGCTCGCCTCGACCGGTCCCAGGCCCATGATCTCGGGGGAGAGCGCGCTGACCCCGGTGGCGACGATGCGGGCGAGAGGCTCGATGCCGAGCTCGCGGGCGCGATCGGCGCTCATGACCACCACCGCGGCGGCCCCGTCGTTGAGCGCGCAGCAGTTGCCCGCGGTCACGGTGCCCTCCGCGCGGAACACCGGCTTCAGCCCCGACACCCCTTCCACCGTCACCCCCGCGCGCGGGCCGTCGTCCCGGGTGACGACGGTGCCGTCCGGCGTGGTGACGCGGGTGATCTCGCGGTCGAAGAAGCCGTCGGCGATCGCCTTCTCGGCGAGGTTCTGCGACCGTACCCCGAACTCGTCCTGCTCCTGGCGGCTCACGCCGAGGCTGGTGGCCAGGTTCTCGGCCGTCTGGCCCATCGCGATGTAGACGTCGGGTACGCCGCCGGCGGCGCGCGGGTCGTGCCAGGTCTCGTTCGTCTCCGCCATCCGGTGGCTGCGCGCCTTCGCCTCGGCGAACGCCGGGTGGTCGTGCTCCTCGTCACCGCCGCCGGCCCCGGCGAAGGCGGGATAGCGCGACACCGACTCCACGCCGCCGGAGACGAACGCGTCGCCCTCACCGGCCCGGATGGCGTGGAACGCCATCCGGGTGGTCTGCACGGACGAGGCGCAGAAGCGGTTGATGGTGGCGCCGGGCAGGACGTCGAGGCCGAGCATCACCGCCACCCGACGAGCCACGTTGACCCCCTGCTCGCCGTCGGGCTCGGCGCAACCGAGGTAGAGGTCGTCGAGGTCGCGCACGTCGAGCTGCGGCACCTTGTCGAGCGCGGCTCGGACGACGGTGGTGGCGAGGTCGTCGGGGCGCACGTCCTTGAGCGAGCCCTTGACGGCGCGCCCGATAGGCGTGCGGGCGGTGGCGACGATGACGGCCTCACGCATGTCGTGCTCCTTCTTCTTCCCCGAACCGGCACCTCTACCGTAGGCCGCCGGCATGCCCTGCCGGCCCGGGTGGAAAGCTTCGCGATGCACGGCGCGCCCGCCGGCCACGGCATTGTGGAGGAGAGCATCGATGTCCCGGAACCCAGGCCGCAGTACGAGCCCGTCGGCGGGCGACCCGCTGCCCCCCGACAGCCCCGACGCAGGCGGCTCCACCGACCCCCTGGTCGCCGACGTGATGTCCGCCCCCGGGCCGCCCCCGGTGACAAAGGACCGCCGCGAGCACGGCGGCACGCGACCGGAGCTGCTCGACGACGACGCCCTCGCGCAGCGCACCAAGGACGAGCGCGTCGACCTCGGCCTCGCGGACTACGACCCCGCGGACGTGCCCCCGGCGACCGACGACGTGGTCGAGGTCGACATCACCGACACGCTGGAGTACCAGGAGGAGCTCGCCGAGGTCCGCCGGCAGCTGGCGAAGGGCGAGCTGATCGTGGACGACGGCTCGCCCCGCGGCTTCCCGCCTACCCGGTACGAGTGACCGCCTCCCGCACCGCTGGCGCGAGCGCCTCCGCCCAGAGCGCGTAGCCGACGTCGGAGGGGTGGTAGAGGTCGCTCGACAGCGTCGCCGGGTCGGCCCGGAAGGCGGGCCCGGTGCGCGCGGCGAGGTCGACGGCCACGCCACCGGCGGTGGGAACGGCCTCCTGCTCGGCGGCGGCGACCGCCCGCCCCCGCCAGGCCACGACCTCGCGCAGGGGACGGGGCAGGGCGCGGGCGGCGCCCAGGTCGGGGCAGGTGCCCACCACGACCT
>JALYMT010000041.1 GCA_030773555.1 Actinomycetota bacterium
GTCGACGTCGAGGACCTCGACGGTGACCTCCTGGCCGACCTCGACGACCTCGGAGGGGTGGTCGATGTGCTTCCAGGACAGCTCGGAGACGTGCACCAGGCCGTCGACGCCGCCGAGGTCGACGAACGCGCCGAAGTTCACGATCGAGGAGACGACTCCCGAGCGCACCTGGCCCTTCTGCAGGGTCTGCAGGAACGTGGTGCGGACCTCGGACTGCGTCTGCTCGAGCCAGGCGCGGCGCGAGAGCACCACGTTGTTGCGGTTCTTGTCGAGCTCGATGATCTTCGCTTCGAGCTCACGACCCACGTACGGCTGCAGGTCGCGCACCCGGCGCATCTCGACCAGGGAGGCAGGGAGGAAGCCACGAAGACCGATGTCGAGGATGAGGCCGCCCTTGACGACCTCGATGACGGTGCCCTTGACGACGCCGTCCTCCTCCTTCTTGCGCTCGATCGTGCCCCAAGCGCGCTCGTACTGCGCCCGCTTCTTGGACAGGATGAGCCGGCCCTCCTTGTCCTCCTTCTGGAGGACGAGCGCCTCGACCTCATCGCCCACGGAGACGACCTCGTTGGGGTCGACGTCGTGCTTGATGGAGAGCTCGCGGGAGGGGATGACACCCTCGGTCTTGTAGCCGATGTCGAGCAGGACCTCGTCCCGGTCGACCTTGACGATGACACCCTCGACGATGTCGCCGTCGTTGAAGTACTTGATCGTCGAGTCGATCGCGGCGAGGAAGGCTTCCTCGGAACCGAGATCGTCGAATGCGATGACCGCGGCCTGGCCGGGTGCGCCGGTGGTGGCGGCGACAGGGGCCTCGCCGACAGTGCTTGCCGTCATGTGGTGGGGAACTCCGTTGGACAGGTGGGCGAGAGGGAAGAGGGGCACGGAACGCGGCGCTCCGCCGAAGGCCCTACGGTCAGCCTGGGGTGACCGGCAGAATCGACGGAGGAAGCGCTCCTGTCGCGTCTCTGCCCAGAAGCAGGGGCGCACAGGCCGATGGCGCAACGAGCAGGATACGGCGAGCATTCCTGGAGGGCAATGAGGGCAGGACCGGCAGCCGAGGAACCCGGATTGGCAGCGCCCGAACCCGAACCCGAAGCGGCGGTGGCGGCGGCGGCGGCGAAGGGTGCGGCCGGCGAGCAGGCGCACGAGCAGCCGACGTACGACGCCGTCCCGGGCTACGACGACCCCCGCCCCCCGGACCTCGACCGGCCCTAGGGATGGCCACCGACGAGCCGGCCGGTGGGAGCGCCAGCGCCTCGCCCGCGCCGCCGGCCCCCGAGGCGGTGACCCGGCGCCCCGCCGGGTCAGGCGAGACGACGCGAGCCAACCGGCGGTCGTGGGACGACTGGGCCGACGGCTACCAGGCCGAGCACGGGGACTTCCTGCGCGACGACGGCTTCGTCTGGTGCCCCGAGGGGCTCGACGAGGCCGAGGCGCACCTGCTCGGCCCGCTGGCCGGCCTGCAGGGACGCCGCATCCTCGAGGTGGGCTGCGGTGCGGGCCAGTGCGCCCGGTGGCTGCGCGCCCAGGGCGCGGACGCGGTCGGAATCGACCTCTCGATGGGCCAGCTGCGTCATGCCCGCCGCATCGACGCAGCCCTCGCGACGTCCGTGCCCGTCGTGCAGGCCGACGCAGCGCGACTGCCCTTCGGCGACGTCTCGTTCGACTCGGCCTGCTCCGCGTTCGGTGCGGTGCCCTTCGTCGCTGACTCCGCCGTGGTGATGCGGGAAGTGGCGCGAGTGCTGCGCCCGGGCGGCCGCTGGGTGTTCGCCGTGACCCACCCGATCCGCTGGTCGTTCCCCGACGATCCCGGACCCGGGGGGCTGGTGGCGCGTGACTCGTACTTCGACCGCCGGCCCTACGTCGAGCAGGGTGCGGACGGCCGGGCCACGTACGTCGAGCACCACCGCACGCTCGGCGACCGGGTACGGGAGATCGTCGGCGCCGGCCTGGCCCTGGTCGACCTGGTGGAGCCGGAATGGCCCGAGCACCACATCCGCCCGTGGGGGCAGTGGAGCCCGATGCGCGGCCGGATCCTGCCGGGCACCGCCATCTTCGTCTGCGAGAAGCCGGGTCAGCAGCAGGTCTCGGGCAGCCGACCCGGCCAGGGCCCGGGGTCGTAGTCGCCGCGCAGGCCGGGGCTGCCTGAGAGCGCCGCCTGCACCGCCGAGGCGGTGGGCCGCCGCCCGCTGCCCACCCAGTCGTCGAGCACCCGCAGCGCGGCGAGGTGCTCGTCGGTCCCGAACGCGCAGTGCCCGGCACCGTACGGGGCCCGGCCCCCGGGCACGGAGGCGTAGGAAGCCGGCCACACCGAGTGCAGCGCCAGCACCAGGTCCCCGCTGCCGGCCGCCTCGGCCCGGTGGCGGAAGACGGTCACGTTCTGCGCGAGGACGAGAGGGTCGGCCGCAGTGTGCAGGAGGACCGTCGGGTCGGCCACCCGGCCGCCCGGCCCGAGCCGGTCGGCGCGGCTCCGCGCGGCCGCGTCCGATGGCACGCGCTCCCCTGCGGCCAGCTGCGTCAGCAGCCGGTCGACGGCACCGGGCTCGAGGGCCTCGATCCGCTCGCGCTCGGCCGCGGAGATGCGGGCGGCGTAGTCGACCCCCAGGTTGCCCGAGGGGTTGCCCCCGAGGCGCTGCTCGAGCTCGGCCCGGGCGACGGTGGAGAAGAACAGGGCGGAGAGCAGCGCCTCCCCGTCGGCGCGCAGGCGGGTGGCGGGGGTGGAGCCGTCCTCGGTCGCGGTCCGGCCCGGGGCGTCGGCCAGGGCGGCGGCGAGGGAGATCCGGGAAGCGGAGGCCGGGTCCTGCCCGGCCCGCTCCACGGCCGCCCGCGCGCCGGCCAGGGCGCTCGCCCCCTCCTCGACCGACGAGAAGCCGGCGAGCTTCAGGTCGGGCGCCAGCAGGGTCCGCACCGCGTACGCGACGTCGAGGGCGAGGTCGAAGTTGGCAGTGGTCCCCGCGACCGCCGCGCAGGCGGGCAGCGCGCCGGAGACCCAGTCGGGGTGGCGCTCGGCGAGCAGCGCCGTGACGAGCCCGCCCATCGACTCGCCCCACACGTAGACCCGTCGCGGCTCCCCGACCTCGCGCCGGAACCGGGCGTGCAGGTCCTCGCCCGCACGCACGCCGTCCTCCACCGCCCAGCCGTTCGTGGCGTACGCGGAGCCGGCGAGGGCGTACCCCTCGGCCAGCAACCGGCCGCGCACCTCGCTGCTGGGGGCGAGCTGCGGCTTCCGCGACCCCTCCCCGGGCCGCGGGTCGCGGTAGCCGTGGGAGAAGAGCAGCAGGGTGCCGTTCCACCGGGCCGGCACCGCGATCTCGTACGGGGCGCCGGCCAGCTCCCCGAAGCAGGACGCCGGGCGGCAGCCGGTGCCAGCCGCGTCCGAGGAGTGCCCGGAGGGGGCCGTGCAGGCCGCTAGGGCGAGGACCAGCACCGCGGCGCCCACAATGAGGGAGCGCGTCCTAGTACGCGGCGGCCCGCTGCGCGTACGCGGGGTCCAGGCCGGCGGCGCGGTCCTTTGGGAACGAGATGCGCGCGGGGTCACCGTCAGAGGTGTAGCGGGTGCCCGGCGACTTCGCCAGCTTGTCCAGCCACGCCGTCGAGCCGAACGACGCCTCCGGACCCGTGCCCGCCTGCGAGCGCACCCGCGGGATGGCGTGCGGCTCGAACCTCGCTGCGTACGGCGACGGGGCGGGGTTGGAGCCGACGAGAAAGACGCCACGGTGCTCGTACGAGGTGCCCCCGGAGGCCCCTTGCACGGCGAGGGCCCGGTCGCGCGGCCACACGCCGAAGGGCAGGGCCAGCGTGCGCACCGGCGCCTCGGGCACGGCCTCGCGGATGGCGGCCACGTCGGCGGCGAGCTCCCGTTGCACCTGGGCGGGTGGGAGCTGGCGCAGGTTGGCGTGGGTCAGGGTGTGGTTGGCGACCTCGAAGCCGTGGGTCTGCAGCCAGCGCAGCGTGCGCTGCCCGCCCGGCTCCGAGAACGGGTCGCCGTTGACGAAGAACGTCGCGACGGCGGGGAAGCCCGGGCGCTGTCGGGCGACGTCGAGCAGGACGCCGACCGCGGTGTCGGGCAGCGGCTCCCCGTCCTGGTCCAGGGTGAGCTGGCTGCTGGTCGAGTCGTCGAAGGTGAGGACGACGGGGTGCCGCCCGGCGGGCACGTCGAGCTCGCCGCGGGCGTAGGCGTCGGCGGTCACGGGGACGTACCCCTCGCGCGCCAGGCGCTCCAGCTCCGCCCTGAAGTCCGCCGGCGTCCGGTCGTAGACGCCCTTGGGCTTCGGCACGACCTGGTGGTACATCAGCACGGGTACGAGGCCGAGCTCGTTGGCCCGGACCGACGCGGGGTTCGGAGGCCGCGTAGGGCTCCCGGCTGGCGCCAGCGGGTTCGGCGCCGGCGACGTGGCCGGCGCCAACGGCGAGACGGGCGCCGGCGAACCGGCGGCGGCCACGGGGGCGGGCAGCGGAGGGGCACTTCCGGCCACACAGCCGCCCAGCGCCACCAGCAGGCTCCCCAGGGCAAGGGGTCGAAGTCGCGTCAGGCCCATGGTCACGCAGAGTAACTGGAACGGCCGCTCCACGGGCGCGCGCCGCGCCGGGGTCGTGCTGCTCGGGAGGTGGCGCCCGGTCCAACTCCAGATCGCCTCGGCAGAAGCCGACTTATCGGACATGTTCCATGCCATCGCCGCTCGGCGCCGCAACCTGCTCTCTCTCGCCCTCGCCGGCGGGCTCGTGCTCGGCGTCGGAGGTGGCGGCTACGCCCTGCTGCAGCCGGACGGCAGCGCGGCCAACCCCCCCGCCGCGGCCGCCGCTGGCTCCGGGCCGGCAAGCTCAGCCGCGTCCGTCGCCGACACCCTGCCACCGGTCCTCGAGGTCGAGGACGCGGTGCTGGCGACCAGCCTGCGCGAGCCGTTCACGCTGACCGGCACCGTGCAGGACGCCACCGCGGTGCAGGTCGAGGGCGCCGACGTGCAGGTGCACGACGGCCGCTTCGAAGCCCGCTTCGCCACCCCGCCCGCGGCCGTCACCGTGGTCGCCTCGGACGCGGCCGGCAACCGCACCACCAGGCAGGTTCGGGTAGGGGTGCGGCACCCGGGCATGCGGGCGGTGCACATGTCGGCTCTCGCCTGGACCTCGAAGACCCTGCGCGAGCCGATCCTCGCCCAGCTCAAGGCGGGCACCATCGACACGATCGAGCTCGACGTCAAGGACGAGGACGGCATCGTCGGCTACGACTCGAAGGTTCCCCTCGCCCAGCAGACTGGAGCCGCCAAGGGCTACTACGACGCCCGCAAGGCCATCGACGAGATCCACGGCCTCGGCGGGCGCGTGGTCGGGCGCATCGTCGCCTTCCGCGACCCGAAGCTCGGCGCGTACTCCTGGAAGAACGGACAGCGCGAGCGCCTCGTCCAGACCCCCGGCGGCTCGCCCTACTCCGGCAAGTACGGCGCCTACTCCTTCGTCAATCCGGCCTCCCCTGAAGTCCGGCAGTACAACATCGACCTCGCCGCCGAGGCGGCCGGGCTCGGCTTCGACGACATCCTGTACGACTACATCCGTCGACCCGACGGCCAGCTGTCGAAGCTGCGCTTCCCCGGCATGAAGGGCAAGCCGGAGCAGGTCATCGTCAGCTTCGTGGAGCAGAGCCGCGCTGCGGTGCGGGCCAAGGGCGCCTACCTCGGCGTCTCCGTCTACGGCATCGCCGCGACCCGGCCGACGCAGATCGCCCAGGACATCCCCGGCATGGCCCAGCACGCTGACTTCATCGCCCCGATGGTCTACCCCTCGCACTGGGGCCCCGGGGAGTACGGGGTGCGCAACCCGAACGCGCAGCCCTACGAGATCGTCAAGCGCTCACTGGCCGACTTCGCCGAGATCGTCAAGGGCAGCAACACCCAGATCATGCCCTGGCTGCAGGACTTCTCGCTCGGTGTGCGCTACGGCCCCCGTGAGGTGGCCGCCCAGATCCGCGGGTCGAAGGAGAACGGCATGGACTCCTTCATCCTGTGGAACGCCGGGTCCCGCTATCAGTGGGCGGGCCTGCGCTAGCCCTGGGTTGAGGTAGGGCCGCCCCTCGCGCGCCGGGGACGTGGCCCCGGGGGCGGGTCAGGGTGCGCGGGCGGTGGGGAGGACGTCGATCGTCCCGTCGCGGCGGCGTTCGACGTGCCAGCTGCCGGTGTGCAGGAGGCGGTGGTGGCGGCGGCAGAGCAGCACGAGGTTGGCCAGGCAGGTCTGGCCGCCGTCGGCCCAGTGCACGATGTGGTGGGCGTCGGTCCAGGCGGCCGGGATGGTGCACCCGTGCCCGCGGCAGCGCCCGTCACGCACCGCGAGCGCGCGGCGCAGGGCCGGGGGGATGGTGCGGGTGTGCAGGCCGACGTCGAGGATCTCGCTCGCTCCCATGGTGAGGATGCGGGAGACCGCGGCGTCGCAGCCCAGCCGGCGCACCGCCTGGGCGCTGATCGGCCCGGCCCCCTCGAGCACCGCGGCCGCGACGCCGCCGCCCAGCGCGGAGGCCAGGAAGCCGGCCGATCAACTGACGGGGGCGCTTGCCGTGCCCTCGTCCACCCCGTCGCCCGCACCGGCCTGGCGGGCGGCTGGGCGGATGCGCAACGTGTCGAGGTCGACGACCACGTTGAGATGCGGGCGTTCCCCGCCGGAGGCGGGCAGCTCCCCGCCGTCGAGGGCGCGCCGGCAACTCGCGGCGGGCGCGGGCCTCGGTGCGAGTGAACCCGTCGGGCACCTCACCGAACACCGCGTCCGCGAGCTTTTCCGCCTTGCGCACCGTGCGGCGCAGCGCGTCCAGCGCGTCGCGGTCCTCGAGGTAGAGCAGCACCCGCCCGACCCGCAGCGCGATGTGCGCCTCCCCGCTGCGGCTGGCCACCGCGGTCACGCCCTGGCCCCGGTCCTCCTGGTCTCCGCGCAGCCTTGCGCTGACGCTCACCTCGCAGCTGCCGTACTCCCCTGCAGGCATCGCCTGCCTCCTTCCAACCCCGCCGGGCCTTCCGGTCGGGGCTGGTCGCCCGGGCGGACGGGACGAGGGTGGGCGGTCAAGGCTCGGCGGAGCCGACCGCGCAGCGGCGCGCAGCGGCCTTGACCGGTCGGGGTCCCCGGCCCGTCAGGCTGAGCAAGCCCCGGCCACCC
>JALYMT010000042.1 GCA_030773555.1 Actinomycetota bacterium
GCGGCGGCGCGGTGACCGACGGACCCGAGCCAGCCTGACCGGTGGTGTTCGCCGCCGACTGGATGGGCCTGCTCGCCCGCGAGGTGCTCCGCGAGCGGGCCGCGGCGTTGATCGCGGAGGCGTGCGCGTGGGGCGTGGGGCTCTCTGATTCGCCGTACTACCTGCGGCGGCACGGCCGGATCGTCGACAGCGCCCTGACCCTGGGCACGCGCGCCGCCGCCGGTCAGCAGCTCGGCAACGACGAGGACGGCCGGCTGGAGCTCGGCGACGCCCGGCCGGGCAGCTTCCAGGACGCCCTGAACGCGCTGGCCGCGGACGGGAAGCTGCACGCCGACCGGCTCGAGGAGCACGTGCTGGTCTCGTTCGTCCTCGACAGCTGCGTGCTCGCGGCCGAGCGCGTACGCCGGACGCGACCCGAGCTGTGGACGGAGCTGGTCGACGAGCTCGGCGAGGACGAGGCCGACCCGGTCGCCGTGGTGCGCGCCGGCGAGTGGGAGGCCCCGCTGCGGATCGAGGCCGAGCACCTGGTCCTCGCCGCCCTGGGCGAGCTCCCGCTGGTCGAGGTCGAGGCCGAGGGGCTGCCGCTCTCACTCGTACGCGCCGCCGAGGCGGTGGCCCGAGACGTCGCGCCGGCCGCTCCCGCGTCCGCCGAGGAGGACGACGACCTGGCCGGGGCAGGCTTCCTCGCCGAGGTGGCGCTGCGCGAGGCCGAGCTGACCCTGCCGGTGCCGCCGGAACAGGCCGGGGAGCTGATGGACGCCCTCGCCGGGCAGGGTCTCGAACCGCAGGAGGTGCTCGGCCTGCTGCCGCGCCTGCCTGTGCAGCCGGATACCGCCGACGCCGTTGCGGCGAAGATCGCGCAGCTGCCCGACGCAGGAAGCTGACCCCGGTCACGCGAAGCGCGGCTCGAACGTGTAGCGGGTGGGCTCACCCTCGGCACCGGTGTAGACGAAGGTGCCGGTCCCGGTGATGCCCTCGAGCTCGCCCGTGCCCGAGCCCGGCACCACGGTGAAGTCGGTGTGCAGGCCCTGCTCGTCGAAGCGGCCGGTGTGCTGCAGCACGCAGGTTCCCGACCGGCCGGCCACCGTGCCGGTGACGTGGGTCAGCCCGACGAAGTGCGCGATGCCCTCGGCCGTATAGCTCATGAGCCACCGGTCGGTGACCTGGCCCTCGATCGTCCCCGTGATCTCCGCCCGGTCGCTGGCCACCGTCGTCTTGGGCACCGCCGCCTCCGCCGCCGGTGCGCCGTCCCACGTGGTCTCCTGCCACTCCAGCGTCGTCATCGTGCCCTCGCCCATCACCTGCTCCTCCCGCCGAATTCCGGTCGCCGTGACCGCTCGCTTCCGCACGATGTCAGCCGTCGGAGGCAGCGTCTTGGACGAACGCGACGACGGGGAGGAGCGGGACGTGGCGGCACGGACGACGTCGATGCGCGGAGTGCTGCAGCCGCGCCACTACTCGTTGACCCGCTTCCCGCCGGAACCGGGCCTCCAGCACCTCGTGCAGCACCTCTGGATCGTGGAGTGGGACCTGCCCGAGCCCTTCACCGCGTACGTGCTGCCGCACCCGAACGTCAACCTGTGCATCATGGCCGGGGCCTCGAGGATCTCGGGCGTGGGGCGCACCGTGTTCGCCCAGCGGCTGGAGGGGGCCGGCCGGGTCGTGGGCGTGACGTTCCGCCCGGGCGCCTTCCGCCTGCTGCTGCACGACGCGCCGCTGCGCTCGCTGGCCGGGCGGGAGCTGCCGATCCCCGCGGTGTACGACGTCGACGTCGCCGACCTCGAGCGGGCCGTGCTGCCGGTCGACGTCCCCGTGGCGATCGGCTGCCTGCAGGAGGTGCTGCGCACGCGCGTCCCACCGCCCGACCCGCGAGCGGAGCTCGCCGGCGCGGTCGTCGACGCCATCGTCGACGACCGGTCGATGAGTCGCGTCGAGGAGGTGGCCGCGCGCTTCGACCTGCCGGTGTGGCGGCTGCAGCGGCTCTTCGCCGAGTACGTCGGGGTGACCCCGAAGTGGGTGCTGATGCGGGCCCGGCTGCACGACGCGACGGACGCGGCGGGGGAGGGGACGCCGCCCGACTGGGCCACGCTCGCGGTGCAGCTGGGCTACTGCGACCAGGCGCACCTCATCCGCGCGTTCAAGGCCGCGATCGGGGTGACGCCGGGGGAGTACGTCCGGCGCGGGGCACCTCGTGACCTCCTGATCCCTGACGTCCTGCGCGTCGGCCTCCTCCACGGTGCGGGAGAGCAGGCAGAACTCGTTGCCCTCCGGATCCGCGAGCACGACCCAGCTCACGTCCGGCGACTGGCCTACGTCGACGCGGCGGGCGCCGAGCTCCAGCAGCCGCTCGAGCTCCACCTCGGTGGGCACGCCGTCGGCGCGCAGGTCGAGGTGCAGCCGGTTCTTGACCGTCTTGCGCTCGGGTACGGGAAGGAGGTCGATCGTGGGCCCGGCGCCGTCGCGCCCGGCGATGCTGATGATCCCCTCGGACTCCTCGACGACCTGCCAGTCGAGGACGGCGCACCAGAAGTCGGCGACCCGCCGGGGGTCGAGGGCGTCGATGGCGAGGACGGCGAACCGGCTGGTCATGCGCTCATCCTCGCTGCTGGGATTCGCTCCCCGGAACCACCTGGACGGTGCGCGTGGCCACCGTCGCCAGACCCCGGTCGAGGGTCACGAGTGTGGCGCCCAGCAGCTCGGCGAGCGCGAGGTAGGCCGCGTCGTACGCGCTGAGGTTGTGACGCAGGCCCCACACCCGAGGGAGAAGCGGCCGATGCGACCAACGCTCGGACACCAGGTCGTCCAGATCGAGGAGACCGCTGCGGGCCTGATCCTTGGTGAGCTCCTTGCGGCGGACGGCTCTGCCGATGACGTTCGCTACTTCCAGCAGGATCAGCTCGGGCGCGTGCACCGCACCCCTGGACCTGGTGAGCTCGAGGCGCAGGGGTCCACTCGCCGGGTGGTTGCCGAGCACTGCTATGGCTGCCGAGGCGTCGAGCACGATCAATGGGAGTTCCGGTCCTCGCGGACGAGGTCAGCGGGCGAGCGCGAGAGGTTCCACGGCTCGCGGGCCGCTACCCGCTCGAGGACCTCCTCTCGGCTGGGCGTGGAAATCTCCTTGCTCACCAGCTGCAACAGGTAGTCCGACAGGGTCTGACCACGGCGGGCGGCACGCACCTTCAGTTCCCGGTGCACCTCGTCCGGCACGTTCCGGATCTGGATCATTCTGGTCATGTGCGGCACATTATCGCATGCTCGTCACATGCGAGACGTCTCCGTACGCTCCCGGCATGACTTCCGTCGACGCTGCGTACCCCTGGCCCGCCGGCTCCGCGACGGGGGTCGGCTCGCTCCCGGGCACCGACGTCCGCGAGGCCACGCGGCTCGTGCTGGGGGAGCTGCCCGACCTGCCGCACCTGCCCGAGCTGCCCGCGCGTGGCCCTGGCGCCGACCTGGTCGGGCGGGCGGCCGCGCTGCTGGTCGACCTGCACGTCGACCTGCAGCCCGCTGGCTGGCGGCTGGTCGACAAGCCGGGCCGTGACGAGCGGCGGGCCCGGTCCTACCTCGAGCAGGACCTCGACGCCCTGGAGGAGGCCGCGGAGGGCTACGCCGGCCCGCTGAAGGTGCAGGTCGCCGGGCCGTGGACGCTGGCGGCGACCCTGGAGGTGCAGCGCGGCGACAAGGTGCTCGGCGACGCCGGCGCCACCCGCGACCTGGCCGCTTCCCTCGCCGAGGGGATCGGCGGGCACGTCGCCGCCGTCCGGCGGCGCGTGCCCGGAGCAGAGGTCGTCCTGCAGCTCGACGAACCCTCCCTGCCCACCGTGCTGGCCGGCGCGGTCCGTACGGCCTCCGGCTACGGCACCTTCCGCACCGTCGAGGAGGTGCGCGCGCAGGACACGCTGCGCCGGGTCGTCGAGACCGCAGGTGTGCCCGTGATCGCGCACTGCTGCGCCCCTGGTGCACCCGTGACGCTCTTCCGCCGTGCCGGAGCGGCCGCCGTGTCGATCGACCTCGCCCTGCACACGAGCGGGGCCGACGAGCGGGTGGGGGAGCTCGTCGACGCCGGGCTCGGGCTCCTGCTCGGCGTCGTCCCCAGCACCGGGGACGACCTGGCCCGACTGTCGGAGCCCTCCGTTACCGTCGGCCCCGTACGAAGGTTGTGGCGGCGGCTCGGCTTCCCCGCCGAGCAGCTGCCATCGGTGGTGGTGCCGACGCCCGCGTGCGGGCTGGCGGCGGCGACGCCGGCCTACGCCCGGGCGGCGTTGCGCGCCTGCCGGGAGGCGGGCCGGCGGCTGGCGGAGGATCCGGAGGGGTCGTGAGGGCAGGGCGAGTGGCGGCAGGGGAGCCGCGGTGACCTCGTCGGTGGAGGGCGTGCCCGTCGAGGCCGCCGAGCGGCACGCGGCCCTGAGTCAGGAGCTCGACGAGCACGCCTACCGCTACTACGTGCTCGACCGGCCGACGGTGAGCGACGCCGAGTACGACGCGATGATGGGCGAGCTGCGCGCGATCGAGGAGCGTTTCTCCGCCCTGCGCACGCCCGACTCCCCGACGCAGAAGGTCGCCGGCGCCCCCTCGACGCTGTTCACCCCCGTCGAGCACCTCGAGCGCATGTTCAGCCTCGACAACGCGTTCACCGAGGAGGAGCTCGTCGCCTGGGCGACGCGGGTCGAGCGCGACGCGGGCACGGCGCCCTCCTACCTGTGCGAGCTCAAGGTCGACGGCCTCGCGGTCGCGCTGGTCTACGAAGCGGGCCGGCTCGTCCGGGGGGCGACCCGCGGCGACGGGCGTACGGGCGAGGACATCACCCCCAACGTCCGCACGCTCGACGACGTCCCGGGGCGGCTGACGGGCGACGACGTCCCCCGCGTGCTGGAGGTGCGGGGCGAGGTCTACTTCCCCGTGACCCGCTTCGAGGAGCTCAACGCCGCGCTGGTCGAGGCGGGCAAGGCGCCGTTCGCCAACCCCCGCAACGCGGCCGCCGGATCGCTGCGGCAGAAGGACCCGCGGGTCACCGCCTCGCGCCCGTTGCGCATGGTGGTGCACGGCCTCGGGCGCGTCGAGGGCTTCGAGGCGGAGCGGCAGTCGCAGGCCTACGAGGTGATGCGCCGCTGGGGGTTGCCGGTCAGCGCGCACTACCGGGTCTTCGACGACCTCGACGGCGTGCGGGGCTACGTCTCCTACTACGGCGAGCACCGCCACGACGTCGAGCACGAGATCGACGGCGTGGTCGTCAAGGTCGACCCGGTGCCGTTGCAGCGCCGCCTGGGCGCCACCTCCAAGGCCCCGCGGTGGGCGCTGGCCTACAAGTACCCGCCTGAGGAGGTGACCACGAAGCTGCTCGACATCCGGGTCAACGTGGGGCGCACCGGCCGGGTCACGCCGTTCGGCTTCATGGAGCCGGTCAAGGTGGCCGGCTCGACCGTGCAGCTCGCGACCCTGCACAACGCCCGCGAGGTGCAGCGCAAGGGCGTGCTCATCGGTGACGTCGTCGTGGTGCGCAAGGCCGGTGACGTCATTCCCGAGATCCTCGGCCCGGTCGTCGATCTGCGCATCGGCGACGAGCGGCCGTTCGTCATGCCCACGCACTGCCCGGAGTGCGGCACCGAGCTGCGCCCGGCCCGCGAGAGCGACGTCGACATCCGCTGCCCCAACAGCCGGTCCTGTCCGGCGCAGCTGCGGGAGCGGATCTTCCACGTCGCCGGCCGGGGCGCCTTCGACATCGAGGCGCTGGGCTACGAGGCGGGCATCGCGCTGCTCACCTGCCGGTTGGTCGACGACGAGGGCGACCTGTTCTCCCTGACCGAGCCGGCACTGGCCACCTGTCCCTTCTTCACGAAGAAGGACGGGACGGTCAAGGCGGTCGTGCCCAAGCTGCTCGACAACCTCGAGCGGGCCAAGTCCAGGCCGCTGTGGCGGGTGCTGGTGGCCCTCTCGATCCGCCATGTCGGCCCCCAGGCCGCGCAGGCGCTCGCCGCCGAGCTGGGCTCGATCGACCGCATCCTGGCCGCCTCCCAGGACGAGCTCGCCGCGGTCGAGGGGGTCGGGCCGGTGATCGCCGCGTCCCTGCGCGAGTGGTTCAGCGTCGACTGGCATCGCGAGGTGGTGGAGAAGTGGCGCCGCGCGGGCGTGCGTCTGGAGGAGGAGCAGGCAGGCGAGCGCGCACCCCGCCCGCTGGCGGGCCTGACCGTGGTGGTCACGGGCACGCTCTCCGCTTTCTCCCGCGACAGCGCCAAGGAGGCGGTGACCAGCCGTGGGGGCAAGGTGACGGGCGCGGTGTCCAAGAGCACCGCCTTCGTCGTCGTCGGCGATAATCCGGGCTCGAAGTACGACAAGGCGGTGCAGCTCGGCGTCCCCGTGCTCGACGAGGCCGGCTTCACGGTGCTACTCGAGGAGGGCCCGGAGGCGGCGCGGGCCCGGGTCGCCGCTCCGGCCTGACGCCTGCCGCGGCGCAGTGCTGGCGCCGGCGGCAGGTGCGGCGCACACTGGTCGGACCAGCCCGCTCGCCCGTTGGGGGTAGTCGTGCACCGTTCGCCAGTCCTCGTGCCCGACGTCCTGCCGGTGCTGTCGCGAGGCAAGCACCGCAATGCCCGCAAGGGAGCCTGCTTCATGGAGCTGGCGTCCTATCTGGCGGGGGAGCGGTGGAGCGACGCCCCCCGCTGCACCCACCCGCTGCTCGCCGCCCTCGCCCGCGCGGTCAACGACAGCACCTCCGACGCCGCCCGGCCCCTCCTCGCGCCGCTCATCCCGTCCGTGATCGGCCTCACCGGCGACGACCCGCGGATCGACGTACGGATCGCGCTGCGCTGCGCCACCCTCGCCCTGCCGGTGGCGGCCGCCGGCCGGCAGCGGGCCCTGGCCGTCGCCGCGCTCAGCGGCCTGCGGGCGCTCACGGCCCTGGAT
>JALYMT010000043.1 GCA_030773555.1 Actinomycetota bacterium
GGCCCGCAGCCGGCCCGCCGGCCCGCTCCCGCTCCCGGTCGTCGCCCCGGCGCAGCCACCCACTGCAGCCGCGCCCGCCAGCTGCAGGGCCGCGGTGAGGAGGCGGCGGCGGCTCAGCATGTCCCGCTGCTACCCCTCCCCGACGTCGGTATGTGACATACGTGCAACGGACGACGGTCAAGGTCTCGGACGAGCTCGACGCACTCCTGCGTCGCGAGGCCGAACGGCGCGGAGTGACCATCTCCGAGGTCGTCCGGGAGGCATTGGAGCGATATCTCGACCCGACTGCGTCCGGCCGCAGCGGCCGCCGGCTCCTGGCCGCCGGAGCAGGAGAGGGGCCGGGCGATGTCGCCGAGCACATCGAGGAGATCCTCGCTCAAGCGTGGGGACGCCCGGCCACTGATCGTGACACTGGCCGCTCTACGCCTACGTGGACCGCGCCGAACCGCGTCATCGCGAGTGCCTCGATCTTCTCCGGACGTGGCCCGGACGGTTGATCGTGCCGATCCTGGTGATCGCCGAGGTCAGCTATCTGGTGGGGACCCGGCTGGGAGCCCGTGCCGAGGTGCTCGTGCTCGGCGACCTCGCCGCGGGGACGTTGCCTCCGGAGCCGGTGCATCCAGCCGACTGGACCCGCGTCGCCCGGCTCGTCGCTCGGCACGCCGACTTCCCCCTGGCACGACCGATGCCTCGGTCGTAGCTGCTGCCGAACGGCTCGCCGTGTCGGACCTGGCCACGCTCAACCGCCGGCACCTCTCCGCGATCGTGCCCGAGCACGTCCCCGCGTTCACCCTGCTGCCCTGAGTCCGCTGTCCCCGGCCCGGACGCCGGTCACCCCTCGCCCTCCAGGTCACCCTCGAGCTCGAGGTACGTCGCGCGCAGCTGCTCGAGCGTCTCCTGCTGCGGCTCGGCCCACAGCCCGCGGTCGGCGGCTTCGAGCAGCCGCTCCGCCACCCCGCGCAGCGCCCACGGGTTCGACTGCTGCAGAAACGCGCGGGTCTCCGGGTCGAACACGTACGACGCGGCCAGCGACTCGTACATCCAGTCGTCGACGACGCCCGCGGTCGCGTCGTAGCCGAACAGGTAGTCGACGGTCGCGGCCAGCTCGAACGCGCCCTTGTAGCCGTGCCGGCGCATTGCCGAGACCCACTTCGGGTTGACCACGCGGGCGCGGAAGACCCGGTGGGTCTCCTCCTGCAGCGAGCGGGTGCGCACCCGGTCGGGCAGCGCGGAGTCGCCGACGTAGGCCGCCGGACTGGTGCCGGTGAGCGAGCGGACCATGGCGACCATGCCGCCGTGGTACTGGAAGTAGTCGTCGGAGTCGACGAGGTCGTGCTCGCGGGTGTCCTGGTTCTTCGCGGCCACCGCGATGCGCCGGAACGCCGACTCCATGTCCGTACGCGCCTCCCGGCCGTCGAGCCCCCGCCCGTACGCGTAGCCGCCCCACACGGCGTACACCTCGGCGAGGTCGGCGTCCGTACGCCAGGTGCGCGCGTCGATGAGCGGGAGCAGGCCGGCGCCGTACGCCCCCGGCTTGGAGCCGAAGATCCGCGCGGAGGCGCGGCGCTCGTCACCGTGGCCAGCGAGGTCGGCGAGGTAGTGGGCGCGGACGAAGTTGCGCTCGGCCGGCTCGTCGAGCGCGGCGACGGCGCGTACGGCGTCGTCCAGGAGAGCGACGACGTGCGGGAACGCGTCCCGGAAGAAGCCGCTGATCCGCACGGTGACGTCGATGCGGGGGCGGCCGAGCTCGTCGAGGGGCACGACCTCGAAACCGGTGACGCGGCGGGAGGCGTCGTCCCAGGTGGGGCGGCAGCCGAGGAGGGCGAGCACCTCGGCGAGGTCGTCGCCCTGGGTGCGCATGGCGCTGGTGCCCCACACGGTCAGGCCTACGGAGCGCGGCCAGTCGCCGGTGTCCTCGCGGTGGCGGCGCAGCAGGGAGTCGGCGAGGGCCTGGCCGACGTCCCACGCGTTGCGCGAGGGGATCGCCTTGGGGTCGACGGAGTAGAAGTTGCGCCCGGTCGGCAGCACGTTGACCAGGCCGCGGGTCGGCGAGCCCGACGGCCCGGGCGGCACGAAGCCGCCGTCGAGGGCGTGCAGCACGTGCGTGACCTCGTCGGTGGTGCGGGCGAGGCGCGGGCGCAGCTCGGTCTCGGCGAAGTCGAGCACCGCCACCACCGCCGGGTCGGCCTCGCCGAGCACCTCGACAGCGGCGGTCTGCGCGCCGGCCTCCCGCGCGCGGCGCACGAGGCGCAGCGACGTGTCGTCGACCTGGTCGAGCACGGCGGAGGCACGGACGCCGTCGACCAGCGCGCCGGGGTCGGCGAGCAGCACGTCCTCGCTCAGGCCGCGCGCCTTTGCCACGGTCGACCGCAGCCCGGGCAGCGCGCCCTGCTTGCCGCCCCACACCTGCGCGGCGCGCAGCACCGAGAGCACGAGGTTGTCCTCCGCTTCCCCCGCCGGCGGCGAGCCGAGCACGTGCAGGCCGTCACGGATGAGGACGTCCTTGACCTCGCAGAGGTAGCCGTCCACGTGCAGCACGAAGTCGTCGAACTCGTCCTCCCCCGGCATCTCGCTCTGGTGCAGGTCGTGGTGCAGCTGCGCGGCCTGGATCAGCGTCCAGATCTGCGCGCGCACCACGGGGACCTTCGCCGGGTCGAGCGCGGCCACCGTGGCGTACTCGTCGAGCAGCTGCTCGAGCCTGGCCATGTCGCCGTACGAGTCGGCGCGCGCCATCGGCGGAACCAGGTGGTCGACGACCGTGGCGTGCCCGCGGCGCTTGG
This sequence comes from Actinomycetota bacterium, assembly GCA_030773555.1. GTDB lineage: Bacteria > Actinomycetota > Actinomycetes > JALYMT01 > JALYMT01 > JALYMT01. The sequence goes on from JALYMT010000043.1 coordinate 2,781, forward strand.
CCTGCGTGCCCTCGCCGGGGTCGTTGACGAGGAACGGGTAGACCAGCGGCAGGTCGCCGAGCACCGCGTCGGGCGCGCACCCGGCCGACAGGCCGAGACCCTTGCCGGGCAGCCACTCCAGCGTGCCGTGCTTGCCCAGGTGGATCACCGCGTCGGCCTGGAACTCGCGGTCGAGCCAGCGGTAGGCCGCGAGGTAGTGGTGGCTCGGCGGCAGGTCGGGGTCGTGGTAAATCGCGACCGGGTTCTCCCCGAAGCCGCGCGGCGGCTGGATCATCAGCACCACGTTGCCGAACCGCAGCGCGGCCAGGGCGATCTCGCCGCCCTCGACGTAGAGCTCGCCGGGCGGCTCACCCCAGTGCTCCCGCATCCGCTCCCGCAGCTCGTCGGGCAGCGCGGCGAATCCCCGCCCGTACGCCTCCCGCGGCACGCGTGCGACCGCGGCGCGCAGCTGCTCCTCGGTGAGCCACTCCACGTCGTGGCCACCCGCGGCGATCAGCCGGTGCACCAGCGCGTCACCGTCGAGCCCGTCGACGTCGAGTCCGCCGAGGTCGTAGCCCGCCTCGTGCAGCGCGCGCAGCAGCGCCACCGCGCTCGCCGGGGTGTCGAGCCCGACGGCGTTGCCGACGCGGGAGTGCTTGGTCGGGTACGACGACAGCACGACCGCCAGCCGCTTGTCAGCGTTGTCGAGGCCGCGCAGGCGGGCGTGGCGCACGGCGATGCCCGCGACCCGCGCCGCCCGCTCCGGGTCGGCGACGTACGCCGGCACCCCATCGGCGCCGACCTCCTTGAAGGAGAACGGCACGCTGATCAGCCGCCCGTCGAACTCCGGGATCGCCACCTGCATGGCCGCGTCCATCGGTAGCAGCGCGGCGTCCGAGGCCGCCCACTGCTTCCGGCTGCTCGTCAGGCACAACCCCTGCACGACCGGCACGTCGAGGGCGGCGAGCGCGCCGACGTCCCAGGCATCCTCGCTGCCCCCCGCGGTCGCATCGCTGGCCACGGTGCCGCCCGCGGCGAGCACGGTGGTGACGATCGCGTCGCAGCCGCGCAGCAGGTCGAGCACGGCGTCGTCGGCGCCGCGCAGGGAGACGCAGAAGACCGCGCGTGCGTTGCCTCCGCGCTCCTCGATCGCGTCGCACAGCACGTCGACGAAGCCGGTGTTGCCGCTGAGCACGTGCGCCCGGTAGAAGACGACGCCCACCGTCGGCCGCCCCGGCCGCTGCGCCCGGTCGCCGTGCACGCCGTGCTGCGGCATGGGCTGCGGCGGCGCGAAGCCCTCCCCGGTGAGCAGCACCGTGTCGCCGAGGAAGCGGGCGAGCTCCCGGAGGTTGCCGGCCCCGCCCTCCCGCAGGTAGGCCGCCGCCTCCTGCACGACCCCCGTGGGCACCGTGGAGGCCGCTGTCAGCTCGGCGTCGGGCGCCGCCTCCCCACCCAGGCACACCACCGGCAGCCCGGAGCGCACCACGAGATCGAGGCCCTGCTCCCAGCTGCGCCGCCCGCCCAGCAGACGGACGACCACGACGTCGGCACCCTCGAGCAGGCCGGGCAGCTCGCCCGTCGTCACCCGCGCCGGGTTGGCCAGCGTGTAGCCGGCTCCGCTGGCCCGGGCGGCGAGGAGGTCGGTGTCGGCGGTGGAGAGCAGCAGGAGGCGGGGCATCGGGAAATCCTAGGGTCGTCGTTCGCTCACCAGCCGGGGTACCGATGGCCAGGGCCCGGGTGGTCATGCCCCAGACCGTCAGGACCTCGTGGCGGATTCGGGCCGGGGACGTCTGCGCAGGAGAGATCTGCGCAGGCGCATCGACGCCCGCGGCCGCCGCCCCGCAGGGGCCCGGCCCTTGATCTAGATCTAATACTGAAAGTGCTCAAAAGATCGCCACCCGGAGCGGGACGTGGCGCAGCGCGCTCCAGCCCCGGGACGTCAGGCGGCCCTTGTGATCGGCACTACAAGCACATCCACGCCTCTGTCCGTGAGGACCTGAGTGTGTCGGACCAGAGTGACCTGGGCGAAGGTGAAGAGATCACTGGCGGTCACCACCTTGCCCTTACGGGCGATCCCGAGGATGACTCTGCTCGGCTTCAGCGGCAGGTCCTCCGGGTTCCAGCCCCCCTTCCGCACCTTCTCCTGGAACTTCGTCCGGGCGACCTCGTCGTAAAGCAGGGACTCGGTGGAGACGAGGGCTTGAGCCAGGAGGTGGCTGGCCGCCTGCGAGGCGTCCAGCTCCTTGACGTGCACCGGCGTGCCATCAGGAAGCAGGACGTCGCAGACCTCGATGCCGGTGCGGTGGAGGTCGGTGCGGATGAGATCCCGATCCAGGCAGATCCCGCCTAGGGCGGCCGCGGCCAACACGTTGTACCCGGCCTCGTGCTCTCCGCTCGGCCAGTCGGGGAGCGCCAGCCCAGCGTCCTGGTCGAAGATTCGCTGGACTTGCCCGGTGAGGCGCTCGGCGTAGGCCTGGTCCATCAGGTACCAGCTGCCGTCGTGCAGGCAGTACCGCTTCCCGTCGCGATCGGTCTCGTAGGTGATCCACTTGATGGCCGGGATGGCACCGCTAATGCTCGTCTGTGCCTCCGCGTCCGAGAACAGCATGACGCGCATCTTCTTGAGCGTGTTTTGTCGCAGCGCCGGATCCAGTCCGCGAACCGGGGCGAGGATGGCCTCAAGCTCCGGCACACCGTCCTGCGGCCCGGCGTAGTTGCGTCCGCCACTCATGATCTTGAACGAGGTCGGGGTACCGTTGTCGTCGATGCGCTCGTGCGGCCAGGACAGGCCGAGTCGACGCTCATCCGGCACTCCGAGGGCGTCACCGAGCTCCACCTCGAGGTCGTCGATCAGCTCTGGGCTTCGAACGGCCACGAGCTGCTCCAGGAGCGCTAGCTCGGGCCGAGGCTCCGCCCGCAGGATCTCCGCCAGGAGGTCGAGGTCCTTCACGAGCTGCTCGGGCTTCTTGCCCAGCGGGATGCTCAGGGCGTCCGCTCCCCGGAGGCGGATGGGCTTGCCCCCACCGGTCAGGGAAGTGATCTCGGCCTTCGCGACCAGCCTGGTGACGACCTCGCCGAAGTCACCGGCCCCGAAACCCCGCAGGTCGTCGCCCCTCGGGATCGAGGCCCTGTCGGTTCTCGCCCGTTGATCCAACGTGGTCCGCGTGAGCGAGCTCAACTCGCGGGGGTCCGCCGTACGGATGGCGATGCGCTGGCCAAAGCCCGCGTCCACCTTGCCGGACTCCAGCAGCTGGAAGCCCATGCCGTAGGTGAGAGCCCATGCCACCTCGACGTCCTCGTCCCCGTCCCCGATAGCGTCGGTTGTGAGGAGCTCGTGCAGCCCATCCTCCGCGGCATCGTCGGCGGAGCCCTCGATGTCCTCGTCGTCGACGTCTTCGCCGTCCTCGGCGTCGGACCCGCCCACCAGGTCGGCGTGGGAGGAACCCACGTTCTCGGACTCACCGTCCTCGACTCCCTTCCTTCATCGACGGCGCCAGGGAGAACACGCCCCTCCCCCGAGGGCTCGTCATGCACGGGCGGAGCCTCGCCGGTCCCGTCCGGACCCTCGCCCACCTCGCCCAGACCAGGCCGAACTCGCAGTAGTAGGACAGCAGCAGCCGTGTGGTTACCCAGCTGGATGTTCTGGCCGGTCAGAGCCTCGACGGTGCTCGCCCAGGCGACCGTCGGCGTCTCCAGCGAGCCCTGTACGAGCACCGCGTCACGGCCCTCGACCGACAACACGGAGACCGTGAAGCCCTCCTTCAGGTACTTCTCACGAACCCCGTCCAGCAACTTCTGCACTCCGACCAACCTGTAGAGGTTGGTCCGAAGCGCTGGCGACGGAGGACGGCCCATCAGGAGCGACCGCGTGCAGGCGTCTGCAGCAGGCTCAGCCGCGGGCGGCCGCCGCCCTCCGAGGCGCCAACGGACGGAACACCCCCGAGGTCTGGCGGCGTACGAGCGGTGATCAGTTCGAACAGAGGCACGGGTACGCGCGCCTCGGCAGCGAGCGCTGGGGCATCAACACCATGATCAGCAAGGATCTGGACTGCTCGGGGCAATAGCGACGGCTGTTCGAGCACAGGCAGCGGACCGGGCTCGCGGCGACGCCACCCTCTAGCGGAGAGCGTCGTCATGGCGTTCCGGTAGGTCGAGTCGCTCATGATGCCCAGTCGGCGGGCTCGGAAGAGCAGCGCCTGCATGCTTACGCCCCACCGCTCCTTGAGGGTGGCGAGCTCGCGCCAGTCGGCCCGCCGGGGCAACACCTCAACCAGCTCGTCGCGTGGCATGAGCAGCTCTGCTGCGAAGCGGTGTGCCTGCTCCTCCACCACCTTCCCACCCGGCTCGGCGTCGACGTGCATGACGAGGTGACCAAACTCGTGGGCGACGTCGAACCGCTGCCGGTAGTAGTCCTGCTTAAGCGGGTTGAGGATCACCACAGGACGATGGGCGTTGTCGAACGAGTGAGCGTCCACGTCGGTCGTCTGCTGGGGCCCGAAGACCACGAGGACGCCGTGGTGCTCCGCGATGCGGACTAAATGGCCCACCGGCCCCGTCACCAACCCCCACTTCCGCCGCACCTCGCCTGCGGCCCACTCGGGCCCATCGGCGTTGTCCTCAAGGGCGACGGGAACCTGAGGTAGGTCAACTGCCGGCAACTCCACATGCCGTTCGAGGGCGGCGGCTACAGCCACAGCCAATCGCCCGTACGCGTATGCCTGATCACGGGCCACCTGCGTGGTCGACCGCAGTGATCGGAAGTGGGGCAAGCCCGCCAACGACGCGTAGTCGGAGGGTCCGGCCAAGAAGAACTCCGGCCCAACTCCCAGCGCAAGTGCCAACGTGGCGACCGTGGCGGGTGCGGGCCGCTTGGCCCCCGACTCGTAGGCGGCAACGGCCGTCGGCGTCTTGCCGATCGCCTCCGCCAAGGCGTTCTTGCGCATGCCCGCGAGGTGGCGGGCGAGCGTCAGTCGCCCGCCGTCGAAGAGTCGGGCGACGTCACCGAACGGATCTCCGACATCGGCCCGGCTCATGCCGAGTCACCGTCGCCAGCCATCTGCCGGTCCGTACGCCCCCGCCGCAGCCGGACGGGCGCGTCCGGGACGTCGTTCGCACCGGGTCCGTCGGGCCCAGTTGGCGCGGACGGCTGACGCCCGGCTGCACCCGGCAAGTCTGACAACAGGTCGAGCGTCCACCACCAGGCTTCGGCCCCGCGATCGTCCATACGGGGCCGCCCGAGCAGCAGCTGGGCGGCTCCCGTCTCCACCTCCGCGGCGTGGACGAGGATCAAGGTGGTCGTCGGGCGCGGCTCGCCAGGCGCCGCCAGGTCCGCCAGAGCGTCGACCACCTCGGGGAGGTCAAGCACGTCGGGGGTGAGCGTGAGCTGACCAGGCGCAGCCTGTCGTGCGACCCGCTGCTTCGTGGCGCTCTTCTTGAACCAGGGGATGTTCCTCCAGGTCCCGAAGGGGCACGAGGCGAGCAGCCACCTCCAGTCCCCACAGCGCCATCCCGGTGAGCCGTTGAGGTCATCTCGCTCGACCGTCCCGGGAACGAACGTCGGCATGGCGGCCAACTCCCCCGGCAGCAGGCCGGCCCCCACGACATCCAGGCCGACGCCGACCTCGCCCGGTGAGTCCACCCCGTACTTGCCGCAGGAGAACACCCGATCCAGCCGGTCGACCATGAGCTTGTACGCCAGCGTCCCGAGGCACGCCTGGTCGTACCCGGTGTCCGGGTCGTAGTCGCTGAGGGTCCGGGAGTAGGCGGAGCCGCGCGCCCAGCGCAGGCCATTCAGGACTCCGGCACCGCCGAGATCGTCTTGCACCTGGTCGCGCTCGCTCATGTGCTTGATGATACGCACACCCAGCAGATGCTGCGACGAACTGAACCAGCGTGTCTCGGCCTCGCCTGCCGCCAGGCCGATCGTGTCGGTTGATCGAGGAACAGTGCGCAACTACGGGTGGGCGTAGGTCAGCTCCCCCGCGGCCAGGGCGTCCGCCGTCTGCGGCAGCCGGTCGCCGAGGGCGCGGGCCACCGCACCGCCTCGGCCGCCGCCCCCGGGCCCAGCCGGCAGGTGCCCCGCAGCCACGACGCGGTGGACGGGAAGCCGTCGGCGGCGCCCCCGCCGCGCCGGTCGAAGGCACGCAGGCCCTGCAGGAAGCGGGCCTCCACCGCGTCGATCTGCCGGCGCAGCTCCACCAGCTCGCCGGCGAGCGCGACGTCGTCGAGCTCGGCGAGCAGCGCCTCGCCGCCCGCGGCCTCCGACACCCCACTCGAACACATGCTCGAACAGTAGGACAAGCTACCGACAGGAAGGCCGACCCTGCGGGAGGATGTGGACAGTCCTGCCAGCCGCGCGTGCGTCGCCGGCGCCAGGCGGCAGCGTCTAGGGTCGACAGGCCCTGGACGTGGAGAAACCCTCATGCCCCTCCTGCGCACCATCGAGGTCTACCCGGCAACGAAGTCGCCAGATCGGCCGTGGAGCACGGACGCTGATGTGGACGCCTTCCTCGCGGCCTCGCGCGGGGTGCGAGACGCTCAGCGAGGAGTTGACGACAAGCAGGGTCAAGGCGAGCAGCTCCGGCATCCGCTTCTTCCTGCAGG
>JALYMT010000044.1 GCA_030773555.1 Actinomycetota bacterium
AGGTAGTCCAGCTCCAGATCATCGAGGCGCCGCTTGCCGCACGCGTCGAACTCGGCGGCGATCGGCTGGCAGATCCGGGAGACCGTCGACTTGCTCAGCGCGGCCTCCGCACCCAGGGCGTCGGCGAGGGTGGCCTCCACATCGCGCCCGGACAGCCCGCGGACGAACCCGGCGATCACCAGCGACTCCAGGGCGTGCGTCTTGGTGACCGTGGCGCCGAACAGCCGAGAGGCGAAGGCCCCGGTGGCGCCGCGGACCCGAGGCCGCGCCACGGAAACCGGCCCCGCGGTGGTCTTCACCGTCGCCGCCCGATAGCCGTTGCGGTAACCGGGGCCGGCGCACCGGCCGGCGTCCACGCCTGCGGGCGCGGTCCCGGCCGGGCCAGCCGTGGTGACCCGCTGGTAGCGGTCCCGGCCGAGGAACTCGGCCACCTCCGCCTCCAGGGCGGACTGGAGAATCAGCCGGGCGCCCAGGCGGGCGACGTCCTCGAGCACCTCGGCCAAGTCCCGGCCCTGCTCGAACAGGGCGTCGATCTCCGCGCGGATCTTCTCAGTGGGTGATACTCGTGCAGACACCGGCGTGGGTCTCCTTCCAAGCTTGCCGGCTTGATCAGGAACCTACGCCCGTGCCTCCGTTTACACCCACCCTGAGACGCGACCGCGGACTGCACCTCGCGCAGGTGCTCAGCGAGGCGAAGCAGGCCAGGCGATGACCGCACCGGTTCAGGTCTGAAGCGGGGACGTGCTCCTTGCGCGGAGGGTCTCGACCGAGCCGTCGTCGTGGACCACGTACACGTCGGTCCCAGCGTCTGCCGGACCGGGGTCGGCACCCGAAGTGCGCCGGCCTGAGCGACTGCGGGACACCCACGCCATTGAACACCCGCCCTGGAAGTGTCTGCGCTCTTGCGGCGGCAGATCAGTCGAAGATGTCGGCGACCGGCAGGCGGAAACCGGGCAGCACCGCGTCGCCGTCGACCTCGTCGCTCTCCCGCAGCTCGGGGCCGCTCGGCTCATGCCAGGTGGACAGACGGGCTGGCGACCGGCCGGACTCGACCCCGCTACGGCCGGCGGCGGCCTGGCACCAGTAGGTGTTGGGCGGCCACCAAGTAAGCCGGATAGGCCCGGTCTCTGCCTACCTGTGGCCTGGCCAGGCGCACCGCCGGCGTGATTGCTGTGCGTGGGAGCTGGGGGCATCCGGAGAGCCCTGGACGGGACCGGCTGGCTCACTGCGTTGCCGACCCGCGCAGCGCCTCACGAGCGCCTCCGAGCCGTAGCGGTGGCGGATGGCCTCCGAGCAGGCGTCGTAGTCGTGGATGCCGACGACGTCGTCGCCGAGGGCCGCCAGCCGTGCGGGTCAAGTAGCTGTCGGCTGCGGGGCGGGGAATGCGACCTGACCCTGCGTGGCGGCGGAGCTTTCCGCCGGAGGCCGGGAATCCAATTCTGCGGCAGGTGTTCACCGCGCCCCACCGGGGGTACGGTGGGCTGCCACCTAGGACGAAGGGGCGACGCCGTGACCAGCCAGGACAGCAACGGCGACCCGGCGACGATCGCGGCCGAGGAGAGCGTCGTCGCCCGAGGTCTGCCCAGCGAGGGGCCGAGCCGGGCCGGCGTGGGCACCGATTCCCAGGACGTGTCGCCGGCCGCCGATGCGACGACAAGCGTCGATGACCCCGCCGCGGACGCCGCCGCCACTCCGGCACGCACCCGTGACTGACCTCGCCGTCGCAGCGCAGAGCGCCTGCCCCGGCTCTTGCTGCGGGATGCGGGGGGACCAAGACTGCCGGGCCTGCCAGGCCAGGCGCTATTTGGTGGAGCGCACGAGGAGGGGTTGTGTACGCGGCGATACGACAGTACGAGCTCGGTGCCGGTTCGGTGCCCGACTTCATGCACACCACCGAGGCCGGGTTCGCTAAGACGCTCAGTGAGCTGCCCGGTTTTGTCGGCTACCACCTCGTCGCGACCGGCAGCGACGAGATCGTCTCGCTGACGTTCTTCCGTGACGAGGAGAGTGCGGCGCGCTCGAACGAGCTCGCGGCGCAGTTCGTCAGCTCGGGCCTGCAGCAGTTCCAGCTCAACCTGACGTCGGCGATGAGCGGCGAGGTGTACGTGTCTCGTGTCGCCACGGCGGTGGAGACGGTGGGTCAGCCGGCGTGACCCGAGGACGATGCACCGAGCCGAAGGAAGAGTCATGACCACGCTCACCCCTCGTTTGCCCGCCGCTTCGGAACGCATGACCTCGGTGGAGGTCGCTGTCCCGAGCCCAGCGCAGAGCAACGAGCTGGGCCGCTCGCAAGGGACCGATTTCTTCTCCATCGAGGAGCTGCTCACCGACGAGGAACGGGCGGTCCGTGACAAGGTGCGTGCCTTCGCCGACGAGCAGATCATCCCGGTGGCGAACGACTACTGGGAGCGCGCGGACTTCATCCCCCGCGCCCTTCTTCCCGGCTACGCCGACCTGCGGGTGGCGGGCGGGGCCATCTCCGGATATGACTGCCCCGGCATGAGCGCCCTCGCCGAGGGGCTGGTGGCTGCCGAGCTGGCCCGTGGGGACGGCAGCTTCAGCACCTTCAACTCGGTCCATGGCGGGCTGGTCATGCACTCCATAGACACGCTCGGGTCGGCGGAGCAGAAGCAGCGCTGGCTGCCCGCACTCGCCCGCTGCGAGAAGCTGGGTGCCTTCGCGCTCACGGAGCCCGACCATGGCTCGGACGTGGTGCAGCTGGCCACTCGGGCCCGCCGCGACGGCGACAGCTACGTCCTGGAGGGCACCAAGCGCTGGATTGGCAACGGCACCGAGGCCGACGTCGTTCTGGTGTGGGCTCGCGACGACGACGGCAACGTCGGGGGGTTCGTCGTGGACCGGCGCGACGAGGACGCCACGGGCTACCACGCGTCCGTGATCACGGGCAAGACCGCCAACCGGGGCCTGTGGCAGGCCGACATCCGCCTCAACGGCGTACGCGTGCCGGCCGACAACCGCCTGGCCGAGTCCCGCACCTTCGCCGACACCAACCGCTGCCTGACGAAGAGTCGGCAGACCATCGCCTGGGAGGGATTGGGGCACGCGATCGCGGCTTACGAGGCCGCGTTGGTCTACGCCAGGCGGCGCGAGCAGTTCGGCCGGCCGATCGCCCGGTTCCAGCTGGTCCAAGACAAGCTCTCGCACATGGTGGCCGACATCACCGCGATGCAGCTGACCTGCCTGCGCTTGGCGCAGCTCCAGGGCCAGGGCCAGGCGAAGCTCGAGCACGCGTCGCTCGCCAAGCTCTCCACGGCGTACGGCGCGCGCCGGGTCGTCGCTATGGCCCGTGACATTCTCGGCGGCAACGGCATCCTCCTCGACAACCACGTCGCCCGTCACCACGCGGACATGGAGGCCGTCTACACCTACGAGGGCACCGACCACGTCCAGTCCCTCATCGTCGGGCGGGCCGTCACCGGGCTGTCCGCCTTCGTGTAGGGGGGCGGTGCCGTGACCATCACCGCAGGCGGCTCGACGCTTGTGCAGCGGTTGCTGGACGGGGACCGGCGGGCGCTGGCCCGGGCGATCTCCTTGGTTGAGGACGACGACCCGCGCGGCTGGGCGTTGGTGCGCGAGGTCTACCCGCGCACTGGTCGGGCGTCGGTCGTCGGCGTCACCGGGCCGCCGGGGGCCGGGAAATCGACGCTGATCGGTGGGCTGGTGGCCAGGCTGAGGGCGCGCGACCAGCAGGTGGGCGTACTCACCGTCGACCCCTCCTCGCCCTTCCGGGGAGGCGCGGTGCTGGGTGACCGCATCCGCATGTCCGAGCACTTTCTCGACCCAGGGGTCTTCATCCGGTCCATGGCCACCCGGGGGGCGATGGGGGGGCTGGCCGAGGCCGCGCTGCAGGCCGCGCTGCTCATGGACGCCGCGGGCTGTGACTACGTGCTCGTCGAGACCGTCGGGGTGGGTCAGGTCGAGGTGGACATCATCGACCACGCCGACACCGTGGTGCTGGTGCTCGTCCCGGGCTCAGGCGACTCCATCCAGGCACTCAAGGCCGGGGTGATGGAGATTCCCGACGTGATCGTGGTGAACAAGGCCGACCATCCCCTGACAGGCACGATGGTGCGACAGATCCGCACCGTCCTCTCGCTCGCCCCGGAGGGGGAATGGCGGCCGCCGGTGGTCCAGACCGAGGCGGTCGCCGGGGAGGGGCTGGACGACCTCGTCGCGGCCCTGGCGAAGCATCAGGCCGAGCTCGCGGGCGAGGGGGCGTTGGGTGACCGACGCCGACGCAACCTGAGGAACGAGGTGGTTGCCTTGGCCGCCGCCCGCCTGCGCGCCGCGCTGGAGCTGGCGATGCGTGACGACCCGGCGGTGGAGGACCTGCTGGACGCCGTCGTGGCCCGTCGGCTGGATCCGGCGAGCGCGGCGCGCGAGATTCTGGCCCGTGGACCCGCGGGCCACCTCGTCGGCTCACCCTTGGTCGAACCGTCTCGTCGCGCGACTCCTGAGAGGAATGGAAACGGTCATGGCGAGTGACTCACCGGAGCTGAGCCGCGAGGAGCGGTGGGAGCGGGACATGTACCGGGCAACCCCGGAGCGCCGGGCCCCCTTCACCACTCTCAGCGGGGAGCCCATCCGACCGCTCTACACCGAGAAGGACCTGCCCGAGGATCCGGAGCACGCGATCGGCCTGCCCGGGCTGTATCCCTTCACGCGTGGCGTGTACCCGTCGATGTACCGCGGGCAGCTGTGGACGCTGCGCCAGTTCGCCGGCTTCGGGACGGCGGAAGAGACCAACGAACGCTTCCGCTATCTGCTTGATCACGGCCAGACGGGGTTGTCGACGGCGTTCGACATGCCCTCCCTCATGGGCTACGACTCTGACCACCCTCGCTCGCTGGGCGAGGTGGGCCGTGAGGGCGTGGCGATCGACACGGTCGATGACATGGAGACCCTCTTTTCCGGCATCGACCTGGGCAAGGTGTCGGTGTCCATGACGATCAATGCCCCGGCTGCGATCATGATGGCGTACTACGTCGTCGCCGCGGAGCGTCAGGGCGTGCCCGCGGATCGGATCTCGGGCACGATCCAGGCCGACATCCTCAAGGAGTACATCGCCCAGAAGGAGTGGTGCTTCCCGGTCGACCCGGCAATGCGCCTCCTGGGTGACATGGTGGAGTGGTGCACCCGTAACACCCCGCGCTGGCACCCGGTTTCCATCTCGGGCTATCACATCCGCGAGGCGGGCGCGACGGCCGCGCAGGAGCTGGCCTTCACCCTCAAGGACGGGCTGACCTACGTCGAGCAGGGCATCTCGCGGGGTCTGAACGTGGACGATTTCGCTCCCCGCCTGTCGTTCTTCTTCAACGCGCAGATCGACTTCTTCGAGGAGATCGCGAAGTACCGCGCCGCTCGGCGCATCTGGGCCCGCGAGCTGCGCCAGACCTACGGGGCGAAGAATCCCCGCTCGTGGCTGATGCGCTTCCACACCCAGACTGCTGGGGTCTCGCTGACCGCTCAGCAGCCGCTCAACAACATCGTGCGCACGGCCGTGGAGGGTCTGGCCGCCGTGCTGGGCGGCACCCAGTCGCTGCACACCAACAGCTACGACGAGGCGCTGGCTCTGCCCACGGAAGAGGCCGTGAAGGTGGCGCTGCGCACCCAGCAGATGATCGCGCACGAGACCGGCGTGACCAACACCATCGACCCGCTCGGCGGCTCCTACTTCGTCGAGGCGCTGACCGACCGGATGGAGGAGTTGGCCTACGAGTACTTCGCCCGCATCGATCAGCTCGGCGGCATGGTGGAGGCCGTCAAGCAAGACTTCCCGCAGCGCGAGATCGCCGATGCCGCCTTCGAGCTGCAGCAGGAGATCGACGCCGAGGACCGCGTCGTGGTCGGGGTCAACCGCTACGTGGACCGTGGCGCGGACGAGCTCGAGATCCTCCACATCGACCCCGCAATCGAGCGCAAGCAGATGGACCGGGTCGCGGCGGTGCGGGCCCGGCGCGATTCCGAGGCCGTCGCGCGGGTGCTCATCGACCTGAAGGAGGCCGCGGGACACGAGAACCGCAACCTCATGCCCCTCCTGGTCGACGCCGCACGCCTGCACGCGACGGAGGGAGAGATCATCTCGGCGCTGCAGGACGTGTTCGGCACCTACCGCGACACCGGGATCTTCTGACAGGAGGCAGGGATGACCAGCGTGAGCACACAAGCCGGCCGGCTGCGGGTAGTGGTGGCGAAGCCGGGCCTGGACGGGCACGACCGGGGAGCCAAAGTCGTCGCCCGCGCGCTGCGCGACGCGGGAATGGAGGTCATCTATACCGGCCTGCACCAGACGCCGGAGCAGATCGTGGAGACCGCGATCCAGGAGGACGCCGACGCGGTAGGCATCTCCATCCTGTCGGGCGCACACATGACGCTGGTCCCCCGCATCCTCGAGCTGCTGCGAGAGCGGGGGGCCGAGGACATTCTCGTCACCATCGGCGGCACGATCCCCAACAAGGACATCGCCGTGCTCAAGGACATGGGGGTGGCGGAGGTCTTCACGCCTGGTGCGCCGATGGAGGCGATCGTGAACTTCCTGCGCGGCCACGAGGCGCGGGGGGAGGTCGACGGGAACTGACCACCGAGCGCCTCCGAGAGACGGGTCGGTGGTGCGCCGTGGTGGTCAGGAGACGGGCCGCTCCACCCCCTGCGGGATCTCGGTACGCAGCCACTCGCGCAGCTCGACCCGACGGATCTTGCCACTCACGGTCTTCGGGAGCTCGTTTACATAGACGATCTCGCGGGGGTACTTGTAGGGCGCGGTCACCCGCTTGGCGTGGTCCTGGATCTCCTCGGTGAGCCCGGACGAGGGCTGGTACCCGGGTGTCAGGATCACGAACGCGCACACCAGCTCCGTGCGCGCCGGGTCGGGCTTGCCGACCACGGCGGCCTCGGCGACGGCTGGGTGCTCGACCAGGGCAGACTCGACTTCGAACGGCCCGATCCGGTAGGCCGAGGAGGTGATGACGTCGTCGTCGCGGCCCTCGAACCAGATGTAGCCGTCGGCGTCGCGGCTGGCCCGGTCTCCGGTGTAGTACCACCCGCTGCGGAATCGGTTGGCGGTCTCGACCGGGTTGCCGGCATAGCCTCCGAACAGCCCGAGGGGGCGGGGCTCGGCGCGGACCGCGATGTCGCCCACCTCGCCGTTGGGCATGGGCTTGCCGTCCTCGGCTACGACGTCGACGTCGTAGCCGGGCATTGGCTTGCCCATCGAGCCCGGCCGTACGGGCACCGTCCGGTAGTTGGCCACGAGGCACGTGGTCTCGGTCTGGCCGTACCCGTCGTAGACGGTGAGCCCGCCCGTGCCCTCGGTCCAGACGCGGATCACCTCCGGGTTGAGGGGCTCTCCGGCGCTCGTGCAGTGGCGCAGGGTGGACAGGTCGTAGGCCTTGAGGTCGGCGAGGACCAGGGAGCGGTAGAGCGTCGGCGGCGCACAGAAGGACGTGATGCGATGGCGGCGCAGCATGGTCAGGATGCGGTCGGCGTCGGGCTTGCCCAGCTGGGCCTGCACCACCGTGGCCCGCTCGTGCCACTGCCCGAACAACCCTCCCCACGCCGCCTTGGCCCAGCCGGTGTCGGTCACCGTCCAGTGTCGGTCGCCGGGGCGCAGGTCGTGCCAGAAGCGGGCAGTGCCGACGTGGCCCAGGGCGTAGGTCTGGGGATGCAGCACCATCTTGGGCATGCCCACCGTGCCGCTGGTGAAGTAGAGCAGCAGCGGGTCGTCGGGAGACGTGGGGTCCTGCGCGGTCGGCCCGTCCCCGGCCTGGTCGATCAGCTGGTCGAAGTCGACCCAGCCCTCGCGGAGCTCGCCCCGGGGCGACCAGCAGATGCGGTGCCGCAGTGTCGGGAGCTCCTCCCCGATCGCGTCCAGCTTTTCCGCTCCGGCGGCGTCGGTGACCGCCGCCACCGCCTCGCCGGTGCGGATGCGGTACGCGATGTCGTGACTGGTGACCAGGCCTGGGGCTGGCATCGGCACCGCGCCGATGCGCATCGCGCCCAGCATCGCGAAATACCAGGCGGGGACGCGGGGGAGCATCACGAAGACCGACTGCCCCTTCTCCACCCCGAGCTCCTGCAACGCCCGCGCGGTTCGGCGCGTCTCGCGAGCCAGCTCGGCGACCGTGTGGGTCACCGCTTCCTCGCCGTCGCTGCCGATGGACAGCAGCGCTTCCGCGTCCGGGTCCTCGGCAGCCCAAGGCTCGATGATGTCCAGGACCGCGTTGAAGCGCGCGGGGACCTCCAGCCGGTGGCGGGCGTGCTCCTCCTCGTACGAGCGAAGTCGCGGCGGCGCGTCTCGACCGGGCAGAGTGGAAGCAGGCATCGCGTACCTCCCGAGGATTCACAGGTAGCTCAACCTAGCCCGGTGATCCTGCCGGCGGAAGTGGGCCGATGCGGGAAGAGCGGGAAGAGGAGGCCAAGGGCGGCCGACTTCCTTTCAGTCCCGCGCATCGGAGCCGAGGTCGAACAATGCCGCGCCGTTTCCCCACAGCACAGCACGTAGCCAGTCATCGTCAAAACCGAGCCCGGCCAGCGCCGCGACCTGCTCGGCATAGGGGTAAGGGATCTGCGGGAAGTCCGATCCGAACAACACCCTGTCCTGTAGTCCGTGCAGGCGGGGAAGCAGCGACTCCGGAAATGGCGCGAACTCCGCGTGGAAGGACGTGAAGCACATGGTGGTGTCCAGGTAGGTCCGCGGATACGCCGCGGCCAGGGCGAGGAACTCCGCGTACTCCGGTGCCCCCAGGTGGGCGACCACGAGCACGAGGCGGGGGTGTCGGGCCAGCACTTCGGCCATGGGACCGGGCCCGGTCCACCGGTTCGGCACGGGCCCCGATCCGCAGTGCACCACCACCGGCACCGCTGCGTCGGTCAACTGTCCCCAGACCGCGTCCAGCAGTGGGTCACGCGGGTCGTAGTTCCCTACCTGCACGTGGGCCTTGAACACCCGGGTGCCACCCGCGAGCGCCGCGGCCACGTACTTCGCCACGTCCGGCTCCGGGAAGAACGTGGCCGAGGACAGGCAGCCGGGCGTGCGCGCGGCGAAGTCGGCGGCCCAGGCGTTGAGCCCGGCGGCCATGCCCGGTTTGTGCGGATAGAGGAGAGCCGGGAAGGCGCGTACGCCGAGCGCGCGCAGCCGGTCGAGCCGCTCATCCTCGTCCAGCCGGTAAGCGAGCGGCCAGGGACGACCGATCAGCGGACCCTGCGCGTCGAAATACGACCACACGGCCGACAACAGTCGCGGTGGCATGAAGTGCGTGTGAACGTCGACCAACCCGGGAATCCCGAGCGCCTGCCAGAACGCGGGCACCTCGTCGTCGCACAGCGGGACCGGCAGACTCATGTCTCTCCCGGATGTCGGTGGGGAAGTGTCCGGCGAAATGCCCCGTTGCCCCGATGTCGCGGCGGCGGAACCGCGCGGCTGGACGAAACGGAGTCTGTCATCGCGGGCGGCGGAGGAGCCCCGAAAGGAGCCCCGGGTGGCAGAAGAGATAGGGGAGGGCTGATGACGCACTACGAGAAGTTCCCGCAGGTCGACACCGATGAGGCGGGCGGACAGGTGGGAGCTGTCTACCAGGACATCCAGGACACTCTGCGCGTTCCTTGGGTGGCCTTTGCCTGCCGCGTCCTCGCCACCTTCCCCGGCTACCTGCCGCGGGCCTGGGAGGCCGCCGGACCCAGCTTCTCCACCCGGTACGCGGAGCGGGCCGCGGACGCCCTTCGCGAGCGTGCCCTCCTGCCGGGTCCGCCGCCTCCTGACACCCACGGTCGGCTCCGCGACGCGGGCTGGGACGAGGCCGCCATCGACGAGGTCCGGCGCGCCCTCGACGCCCTCAACTACGGCAACCCCAAGTACCTGCTGCTCCTGACCGCCTGGTGCGAGGCGTTCCAGGACCGCCCGGCCGGGGGAGGCGGGACCCTCTCCCCCGAGGACGCTGCTGCCCTTCCTCGGGGCCTGCCGGAGGGGGTCGCGCCGCTCCATCTCGTCGAGCCCGCCGGGGCGTCGTCCCGCGTCCGGACACCACGGCGCGTCAAGTGACTACCGGGTGCTGGCCAACTGGCCGGACTACCTGGAGCTCGCCCTCGACGAGGTGCTGGCGCCGGTGGTGAGGACCGAGGCGTACGACGCAGTCGCCCCGCCCGTGCCCTGGTGATGCAGGCCCGCGAGCTGGTGCGCGGCTTTCCGACTCCCGCGGGCCCCGCCCGGGCCGCGCTCGCGGACGTCTGTGACCCCTCCCAGATCGCCGGGCTCACCGGTCTCCTGTTCATGTACCAGCGTTTCATTCCCGACGTCACGATCGACATGATCCGACTCAAGCAGGCGTTCGACGGACCGGAGGCGGCGACCGCCAGCCCCTTCCCGGTCGGCTGAGCCACGTCCCTCAGCGGCCGGCCACGGCCTTCGGCCCTGCTGGTCAGGCCGACAGCGCGTCCGCAAGCGCGACCAGACCGTCGGCGACAACGTCCGGCGGATCCTCGAGGGTGTCGAAGATGCCCTGGCCCCGCCGGCACCAGGCCACCTGCAGCCCCGCCCTGCGTGCCCCGATGACGTCGAACGGGTTGGAGGACACCAGGCGCACCTCACCCGCGGGCCGGCCCAGCCGGTCGGCCAGATGCCGGTAGACGACCGGGGACGGCTTGTAGGTGCGAACCTCGTCCACGCTCACGACATCGGGCAGATGCTTACCGAGACCAGTCGAATCGAGCAGGGGCCGGAGCATGCCCGGTGTCCCGTTCGAGAACACCGCCAGAGTCCGCCCTGCGGCCTCGAGCCGGCGCAGCCCCTCGAGGACATCGGGAAACGGGGTGAGCCGCTGATACTCGGTGACGACGACCTCCCGCTCCTCGTCACCGAGCTCGCAGCCCACCGCCAACAGGGCGAAGTCCAAGCTCTTACGGGTGACGACCGCGAAGTCCTCGTAGCGCTGCATCGAGGTCAGCAGAAAGGTGTACTCCAACTGCTTCGATCGCCACACCTGCGCCACCCGCTGCCCGTCACCCGGCAGGTGCTCCTCGAGCCGGGTGCGGACCGAGCCTGGGTCGACCAGCGTCCCGTACCAGTCGAAGGCCAGCGCCTCACCTGCCACCATCCACCACCTGCCGAGGAAAGGAAAGGGTCAGGACGCGGCGTTGGGCACAGGCGTGCCGGGGGGCGCGACCACGTCGTCGACCTCTCGCTGGTAGGTCTCGCTCAGCACGAGCACACACAGGCAGGAGATGACGGACGTGGCGACCAGGAAGAGCGATATCCACGTCGAGCTCCGGGTCTGGGCGTACAGGGAACTGGCGATGATCGGGGTGAAGGCCCCGCCGATCATGATGCCGATCTGGTAACCCAGCGACGCGCCCGAGTACCGCAGCCGGGCGGTGAACAGCTCGGAGAAGAAGGCCGCCTGCGGGCCATAGAGCGTCGCGAAAAGCAGCTGGCCAACGACGATGGAGACGCCGACGAGGAACGTGCTGGCCGTGTTGGCCAGCGCGAACGCCGGGAATGCCCAGACCGCGAAACCCGCCGCGCCCACGAGGTAGACCTTTCGCCGCCCGATACGGTCCGACAGTGCAGCCGCCCCGAGCAGCACCGGAACCTGAAGGGCGGCACCCACCACGACCGCGGTGAGCAGCGGGGTGCGGGGCAACCCGAGCACCGTGGTGCCGTAGGCGAGCATGTAGGTGCCGAAAAGGTAGAAACCAGCTCCGGCGACGATGACGGAGCCGGCGGCGAGGGCCACGGTCTTGAAGTTGTGGCGGAGCACCTCGAGCACCGGCGAGCGCGACTCCACCTTCTTCTCGTGCACGTGGGTCATCGCGGTGGTTTCCTCCAGGCTGACGTGCGCGTAGTAGGCCACGAGGATCAGCAGCACGCTGAGCAGGAAGGGCACCCGCCAGCCCCAGGACTCGAACTGCTGGGGGGACAAGCTCGCATTCAGGATCAGGAACGACAAGCTGGACAGCACGAGTCCGATGGGGACACCGAGCTGGGCGAAGCTGCCGTACAGGCCGCGCTTGTTCTTCGGCGCGCTCTCGGTCGCGACCAGGACGGCCCCACCCCACTGACCGCCCACCGCGATCCCTTGCAGGAGCCGGAGCGTGACCAACAGGATCGGGGCGAAGACGCCCAGGGTGGCGTAGGAAGGGAGGAGGCCGATCAGGGTCGTGGCGCCGCCCATCAGGAACAATGCAGCCACGAGCGCCTTCTTGCGGCCGACCTTGTCGCCGAAGTGCCCGAAAATCATGCCGCCCAGCGGGCGAGCGAGGAAACCGACGGCGAACGTGGTGAAGGCGAGCAGCGTGCCCACCACAGGGTCGGACTTGGGAAAGAAGAGCTTGTTGAAGACCAGGGCCGCAGCAGTGCCATAAATGAAGAAGTCGTACCACTCGATGGCGGATCCGGCGCTGCTGACGATGACGACCTTACGGAGAGACGGACCTCGGCGCTGCTCCATGAAACAACCTCCCGGCTGGCGCAGACTCGCTACGACCCTGAGAGCAACGACTGCAGTGACTGCACAAACAGCCCCAGAGGCCGCCGCCTGGCTCTCTCTGCTGCGGTTCTACTCCGCAGCCGGCACGCCGTCAACCCCCGCGGGGGGCACTCGTCTCCCTCTCGGTAGGCAGGGCAACGGCCGCCGCCACCGGCCGCCGACCGAAAAGTCCCCGTCCGGTCATGCGAAGGACGACCTCCCCGACGCCGTTGCGTACCTCCCAGCGCATGAACACCGTCCCGCGGTCGGGGCGTCTCGACGACGGGGCGACGTCGAGGACGTGGACGCTGGCGGTGAGCACGTCCCCTGGCCGCACCGGAACGAGCCAGCGAAGTTCCTCCAGGCCCGGGGACCCCATGCTCGCGGCATCGAGGAGCAGCGCGTCGGCGTACAGACGCATGAGGATGCAGGCGGTGTGCCAGCCGCTCGCCGCGAGCCCATGGAACGAGGAGCCCAGCGCTGCCTGCTCATCCACGTGGAACGACTGGGGATCCCACTGCGAGGCGAATTCGATGATCTCCGCACGCGTGATGGTGTGCGATCCGAGTTCGAGCACCTGACCCCGCCCGAAGTCCTCCCAATAGCGCATTTGCCCACCCTGCCAGAGGACTGTCGCCCTGCGGCAAGACCTCGGTCGCGTCCGGTACCTCGGTCAGCGTGCGACGACGCTTCTCTCGGCGCCGAGCTGCTTCGCGATGGTGTTGCGCTGGATCTCCACGGTGCCCGCCGGGATGCGCAGGTTGCGGGCCACGCGGAAGAGCTTCTCCTCCAGCTTGCCGCGCAGCAGCCCGGTCGCGCCGTGCACCTGGACGCCCCGGTCGGCAATGCGGAAGAACGCCTCGTCACAGTGCAGCTTCACCGTCGATATCAGCAGCCGCGCCCGCTCGGGTTGGGGCACGGCGTAGGGACCGATGCGGTCCAGCTCCGCCTGCGCACTGACGCTGACGGCGCGCATGGCGTACCAGTCGGTCCACATGTCGGCCAGCAGGTGCTGCACGGCCTGCAGGTCCGCGAGCCGGCCGCCGAAGGCCCGCCGGGAGCTGGCGCGCTCCACCGCCCGGTCGAGCAGGAGCTTCCCCCAGCCCGAGCACATGCCGCCGCGGCACATGCGTCGCCAGCCGATCCACGACAGCCCGAAGCCCAGCCCGTCGCCGACCTCGCCGATGCGGTTGTCGTCGGGTATGCGTACCTCGTCGAAGATCAGCTCTCCGGTGAGTCCGTCGTCCATGATCGTCGGGTACGTCGGGCCCCGGGAGAAGCCGGGGCGGTCGGCCTCGATGAAGAAGGCCGACAGGGACCGGCCGCCGGCGTCCGGGTCGACGACCGCCACGACCTGGGCGACGTCGCAGAACTGGGCGTTGGTGATCCAGGCCTTGCGCCCCGAGATGACCCAGTCGCTCCCGTCGCGTACGGCTCGCGTCTGCATGCCGAGCACGTCCGAGCCGGCCTCGCGCTCGGTGTTGGCGAAGGCCGCCGTCGTCTCGGCGCGCACCAGCGGGTCGACGAAGCGCTTGCGCTGCTCGGCGTCGGTGGCCAGCAGTGCGGGGGCGGGGCCTTCGGTCCAGGCCAGCGCGGCGAGGGCGAGCCCGAGCCCGTAGCTGTAGACAGCCTCCTCGACGTGGAACATCTCCACTCGGGAGAAGCCGGCGCCGCCCAGCTCCTCCGGCAGGTGGGGCGCGTACAGCCCCGCAGCGCCGGCGCGGCGCATCACCTCCCGACGTGCCTCCCACAGGACCGGCGTCATGCTGCCGTCCTCGGACAGGTGGGGGGTCGGTGACCGCACCGTCGACAGCGCCCGCCCCACCTCCTCCTCGACCGGGCGCACCTCTGCGTCGACGAACCGCGCAAAGTCCGCGACGTAGCGCTGTACGCGCGGCGTCGGCTCGAACGGGTTCTGCTCGCCGGACGGGGGTGGGGCGGGCGCGGGCGTCATCTCGATCATGGCTCTTCCTCGGGGTGGACGGGGCCGACAGGCATCGCCTCGACGGCGTCGGGCAGGGCGAGCGCGGGCCAGGGCGTGGGACGGTGCCCGAGGAACGCCGGGCGGTTGGCCGAACCCAGCAGCAGCGGCAGGAGGTCGCGGGCGGCGAGGATGCCGTACGCGCCGCGCCGTGCCGGCTCCTCCCCGAAGCACTCCACCTCGTCAGGACGCACCGTCGGTCCGGCGACCACGAGCAGCGTCGGGTCGCCGCTGTGGAGCAGCCCGTCCCGGGACGGCGTGGCGTGGTCGCCGGTGACGGCGACGACCGCGCGGTCGGCGAGGTCGCCCAGGGCGGCAAGCCCGCGGTCAACGGCTTCCAGGACGTCGCGCTTGGCGTAGGGCTCCTTGCTGTGCCCCGCCTCGTCGGGGGCCTTGGTGTGGACGTGCACGAAGGCGGCGCCGGCGGAGAGCAGGTCGTCCGCGGCCTGGAGGCGGGTCCGCAGGTCCGCTTCGAAGTCCGCCCTGGGGCCCGGCTCACGGGTCGAGAGCCCGAGGGCGGCGGCGAGACCGCGGTACAGGCGGCTGCTGGTCACCGCGGCGCCGGGGACGCCGACGAGCTCGGCAAAGGAGGGCAGGGCCTGCCTCACGCCCGTCCACTTCGTCGTCAGCACATCGAGGGCCGGCACGCCCCGCTCGGTGCGGGCGATGTTGACGGGGTGGCGCACCAGCAGGGCGTGGCAGTCCTGGAGGAAGGCGGTCAGTGCGGTGGCGCTTCGTTCCGCTGCGGCTGCTGCCCCGGGATCGGCCGCTGGCCGCAAGGCTCGGGGGCGCAACCAGGGATGCAGCTCTTCGAAGAAGGGGTCGGAGTCGGTGATGTCCCCGCTGCTCAGCCCGTCGAGGAGCAGCAGCGCCTCCCCGGGGGCCGACGGGTACGGCACCAGCTGCCAGCCCTCCCGGCGCGCCCTTGCGCCTAGGTCGCCGAGCAGCGCAGCGCAGTCCTCGGCGTCGCCGGGCGCCGCCCGTCCGGTGATGCGCACCGCTACGCCACCCCGCTCCGACGTCCGAAGCGCCGCATGGGTGGCCGGGACCCCGCAGGTCACGTCGAGGCCGGCACCTAGCGCCTCGAGCACCGCCCGGCCGGGAAAGGGCTGGCGCTCGTACCCCAGCATCGACCAGTGGGACAGCTCCGACGAGGCCGCGCGCCCCCACCCGAAGGGCAAATGCCAGCCGCTCGAGCCGCGACCCGCGAGGGCGTCGAGGTGCGGAGTGTACGCGGCCTCGGCGGGCGTGCGCCCACCGAGCTCGGCCAGCGGGCGGTCCCCGAGGCCGTCGAGCACGACGAGGACCACCGGGAGGCGGTCGTCGTCGAGGCGCGGCGCCGACTCCCCGTATCCCGCCGGGCGGGGGCTCACCGGCCGGTCCGGGCCGGCCACGGCCGCTCGGCCAGTGCCACCTCCAGCACCGGCACGGCGGCCGCGGGGACGAGGTCCTGCCAGTGCCCGCCGGCCGCGATCGCCTCCCGGACCGCGGCCGCGGACATCCGGCCGGCCGGCTCCCGCGCCACGCTCACCACCCGGTAACCCGCGGCCGACAGCCGGCGCACCTTCTCCTGCTCCCAGTCGCCGGAGACCCCGACGAACTGCGTCGCCTCGAGAGGCACGTAGTGGTGCCAGTGCTCGGGTCGGGTGAGGTCGAACGGGACGATCGCAGCCCGGGCGGTGGCGCCCATGCCGGCCAGCGTCGCCGCCAGCATGCGTAGCCGCTCGAGGTAGGTGAACGGATTCGCTGCCGGCTCGTGGCGGTGGGCGCTGTGCGGCTCATGCCGGCGGCCCCCCGGGTCGGGGTTGGTGACGGCTACGAGCAGCACGTCTCCCGCTTCCAGCGCCCTGGCGAACAGCTCCACATGCTGATGGTGCACCGGTTGGAAACGACCGGTGACGCAGCTCAGGCGTACGGCAGCGGTCCGGTCTCGGTTGCCCGGCCCGCCGTTGTCCCGCTGGTCCATTACGGTAACGCTAGACCAGTCGGCGGCCCGGCCAGCAGGATGCGACGAGGCAGGGAAGAAGGGAACGTCCTGGTCCATGGATGATGTCCTGCGTTCCGCCGTCGAGGACGGGGACGTCGTCGGCGTGGTGGCGGTCGTGGTCGACGCCAGCGGTCCCGTCTATGAGGCCGCCTACGGCCGCCGGACTGCGGCACCGGACGGCGACGCGCCGATGAGCGCCGACACGGTGTTCCGGGTCGCGTCGATGACGAAGGCGGTCACCGCGACGGCGGTGATGCAGCTCGTGGAGCACGGGCGCATCGCCCTGGACCAGCCCGTCGAGGACATCCTCCCGGCGTTCGGCGAGCTGCAGGTGCTCGCAGGCTTCTCCGGTGAGGCGCCGCGCCTGCGGCCCCCCGAGGGCAGGGCGACGGTGGAGCAGCTGCTGACGAACACGTGCGGCCTGGCGTACGAGACGTGGAACGCGGACGTCGCGCGCTACCAGCGCACCACGGGGGTGCCCAGCGTGGCGAGCGGACGGAGGGCCGCCTTCCGCAACCCGCTCGTGTGCGACCCCGGGACGCGGTGGGAGTACGGTCCGGGCCTCGACTGGGCCGGGCAGGTCGTGGAGTCGGTGAGCGGCCAGCGGCTGGACATCTACTTCCAGCAGCACCTGCTCGGGCCGCTGCGGATGCCGGACACGGCGTTCCGCCTCTCCGAGGACCAGCGCTCCCGGCTGGCCACGGTGCACCGGCGGGAGGAGGACGGCACCTTGACGCCCCGCCCTCCCAAGACCCCACGTGAGATGGAGTTCCTCTCCGGCGGCCAGGGCCTCTATTCGACTGCGCGGGACTTCGCGCGCTTCCTGCTCATGCTGCTCGCCGGCGGGTCGCTGGACGGCGGCCAGGTCCTCCGTCAGGAGAGCGTCCTCCGGATGATGCGCAACAGCATCGGTGAACTCGACGTCATACCGCAGCGCACCGTCATGCCGCGGGTGAGCAACGACGTCGAGTTCTTCCCGGGGCGGCGCAAGAAGCACGGGCTGGGCCTGCAGGTTCTGGCGGAGGACGTCCCCGGCATGCGAGCCGCCGGTGCCGTCGACTGGGCCGGGCTGTTCAACACGTACTACTGGGTCGATCCGGTCCACGGGATAGCGGGTGCGATCTTCACTCAGATACTTCCCTTCTTCGACGCCAGGACCTTACGGGTCTACGAGGCCTTCGAGCGGGCCGTCTACGCGCAGCGATGACGGCCCGGCCCGGCCAAGGGGCAGCCGCAGTGATCGCAGCAGCCAACCCGGCTCGCCACAGTCGCGCCGTCAGTTCCTGAGTGGACGTCATGGCCGCGCGTGCCCCTGACGACTTCGAGGGCGAGAGCACGCTCGTCCTCGAGTGGCGCTTCCGATCGCGCCCGGGTGGGTCGTCGACGCCGAGATCAGCGACTGCGCGTTCCGGCTGTACGCCGTGCTGCTGCGGTACGGGCAGACCTCGCGGCAGCGCGCGTCGGCGCCTCGATGTACCCAACAGGCAATCAGGCCTTGCGCGCGGGACCCACTAGCGGCGGCCGGCCAGCCGGTAGCTCTCATGGTCAACCCGCATCAGGTCGGGATAACGCACCGCGTGGTGTTCCGGGGCGTTGTGGCAGGCTGGGGCGGTGTGGCACGCATCAACGACGTCGGGGGCATGCAGGGCTTCGGGCCGATCACCTCGGAGGTCGACGAGGCGCCCTTTCATGCCGACTGGGAGGCGCACGTCTTCGCGATGAACCGGGCGCTGCTCGGCGCGGGCGTGTACGGCCTCGATGAGTTCCGTGACGCCATCGAGCGCATGCCGCCCGGGCACTACCTCGCCTCGTCATACTACGAGAAGTGGTTGCACGCCATCGTGACGCTGCTGGTCGAGAAGGGTGTGCTGACAGAAGTGGAGCTCGAGGCGGCGCAGGCGGCCCAGGCGGCCCAGGAGACCGACGCCTCGGAGCCCCGGGGTGGCTGAGCGCTTCGCTGCGGGGGATCGGGTGCGCACGAGCCGGGCCGACCCGGCGCACCACAGCCGTCTTCCGCGCTACGCGCGTGGCGTCGTTGGTACGGTGCTGGCCGTGCAGGGCTGGCACCCGCTCGCGGACGACCGGGCCCGCGGGCTGCCTGCCGAGCCCGAGCCGGTGTACACGGTGCGCTTCGAGGCGCGCGATCTGTTCGGCGAGGGCGAGCACGCCCTCGCTCTGGCCGTGTGGGAGAGCCGGCTGGCGCCGGCCGGGAGCGGGGAGCAGCGGTGAGCGGCGACCACAGCGGCAGTGCGGGAGTCCTGGCGGCGCGGGTACGCGCGGTCGAAGCGTTGCTCGAGCAGAAGGGCCTGGTCGACGTGCGCGAGCTCGAACGGGCGATGGAGGCCTTCCTCGCCCGCTCGTCGCCCGCGACCGGCGCGCGGGTGGTGGCCCGAGCCTGGGTCGACAGCGGCTTCCGCCGCCGCCTGCTCGAGGACGCCAACGCCGCGCTGCCCGAGGTCGGGGCCTCGATGGGCGGCGGGCTGCAGGAACAGCGTCTCGAGGTCGTGGAGAACACCGCCCAACGGCACAACGTTGTCGTTTGCACGCTGTGCTCCTGTTACCCGATCGCGCTGCTCGGGCCGTCTCCCACCTGGTACAAGAGTGAGGGCTACCGCTCCCGGGTCGTGCGCGATCCCCGAGGGGTGCTGCGCGAGTTCGGCGTCGAGCTGGACCCGGGCAGGGCGGTGACCGTGTGGGACGCCAGCGCTGAGACGCGCTACCTCGTGCTGCCGCTGCGACCGGAGGGCACGCAGGACCTCGACGAGGCCGCGCTCGCGGGCCTGGTCACCCGCAACGGCATGATCGGTACAGCCCTGGTCTGAACGCCCCGTCCCATGATCGCGGCGGACTCGCGGTGCCGCCGACGCCGCGACGCCCGCGCGCTCGAGAGCTAGGGGTGGAGGTATATGACCCTGCCGGCTTCTTCGGCCGCAGCCGGGTGGCGCGCAGCCCATGCATGCGCGTGCTTGTAACCGTGCTGACGGTCCCGTACGGAGGCGGCCGTCAGCCGGCTGCAGCTCGACGCCCAGGGCCGGCTGCTGCAGGTGCCCGACCGGGTGGGCTCGCTGGCCCGTGAGCTCACGGCGGTCCGCCGGCTCGCGGCGTTGCCCTCGCGCGTCCCCCGGAACCGGATCCTCGACGCCGTTCGGACCCTGCGGTCGAACGCCGAGGATGTCCCGAGTCTCGTGGGACTTGGGTGGCGGCCCGCGGATCATTATGCCGCGTTGGTGGTCTCATTCTGGCCGGTGGCACCGACAGTTTCGACGTGCCGGGCGAGGGCGGTGCGCAGGGCGGGCAGGTGCAGGTGGCCGTTGACCCGCCGGAACTGCTTGCCGGCCTCGAGCATGCCGGCGGCGCACCAGCGCAGCGCCATCGACCCGTCCTGCCAGCGAGTCACGTTCTTGGCGTGCTCGCGACAGATCGAGATCATCGACTCGATCGCGTTCGTGGAACGCAGCGTCCGCGCCAGGGTGGGGGGCACGTCCAGGCGCAGGATCGTGAGGGTCTCGGCGAGGCCTTCGCGTAGGCTGCCCGCCGCCCCCGGGAAGGTCTTGTCCAGCTCTCTGGCCAGCGCGAGCAGCTGCGCCTGGGCGTCTAGGGCCGAGGCGGCGTGATACCCGGTGCGCATCCAGGACTCGACCGGGCCGCGGAGGCGCTCGGGCAGGTGGTCCCGCACGTTTCGGATCTTGTGGAGCTGGCAGCGCTGGATCACCGGGGCGTCGAAGACCTCGGTGACGGCCTTGGCCACTGCCTTGGCCCCGTCGATCACCACCAGGACCGGGCGGGTGACGTCGAGGCCGCGCTCGCGCAGCCCGACCAGCAGGCTCCGCACCACCGTGGTGTTCTTCCGTCGAGCCTTCCACCAGCGCGAGGGGGTGCTTGACCCCGTCGGTGTCGATGCCGAGCGCCACCCCGCACAGGTGCTCTCCGAAGTGCACCCCGTCCACCATGAGCGCGACCAGGTCCAGGTCGTCCAGGGGCGGGCGAGCAGCTCGGCCAGCGCGGTCTCGGTGGCCTGGACAAACCGGCGGGACACCGCCGACTTCGACGTCGAGCGGGCCTGCTCGGCGACGGCCTGTCCGACCGGCTCCAGCCCAAGGCCGTAGCGGCGAGTGGACAGCCCGGCGAGCATCCGCTCGAGTGCCATCCGCCCGAGTACCTCGGTGCCGGTGAACAGCTCATAGGAGGCCACCGGCAGCTCCCCCGACCCGTTCCCCGACCCGTTGACCGCCCGGACCCGGGGCCGGGTCACCGACACCCGCCGCCCACCCAGAGTCACCGAGCCCGGCCCGGACCCGTGCCGCACCGCGACCCGCTGCGCATCGTGCTTACCCCGCGGACCGGCGAGGGCGGCCACATCCGCCTCGAACATCGCCGCCATCACCTGCAGACCGGTACCGACGGCCAGGGCCAGCAGGCCTTCCTGCAGGTCCGCGCCGATCTCCCCGAGCGCGACCCTCACCTGCGCCGGCACGGCGGGCACCGCCGGCAGCGCCTCACTCGCCGGCGCGTTCTTCCTCTGATACTGCTTGGCCACAGCGGTCCCCTGTCCTGTCGGGCTGTCTTGGCGGACGCCCAACACCCACTGGTGTCAGGCGGGGGACCGCCACCTCAACTTCCACGAGGACCGGGACAACCTCCGAACGCCACCCTGGGGTCCGCCGCCGGCCGGCACGCGATCCGGCTGGGTCTGCTGCTGCCCGCGACCGAGCTGCTCGGCCGCGCGCTGCCCCTGGCCCAGGAGTACTGGGTGCCCTAACCGTGCTGTTCGTGCTCCGTCCGGACTTCGCCACGACGTTCGCCCGCGGGCTGTCCCGCCTCGCGGGCACCGGGCCGGCATCGCCCTGGCCTCCGTGCTGACCGCGCGCTGCCGGGTCAGGGCGCGGCCTCGATCGCCGTTGTCGCGCTGAGCGCCTGGGGGACGTTCGCGTTCTTTCTCGCGAACTACGCCCTGTTCTCGGTGTTCGTCACCGCGCTCATGGTCTTCCTCCTCGACGTGCTCCAGCCGCAGCGGGTGGGCGCGACCGCCGCCGAGCGGGGCGTGGACACCCTCATCGGCGGCGCGATCGCGCTGGTCGCCTACCTGCTGTGGCCTAGCTGGGAACACCAGGGGTTGCCCGAGGGCGTGGCGAGCGCGCTCGATCGCGCCCGCGCGTGGCCGCCGTACTCGGTCGGTACGTCAACTCCCGATTCGACGGCGAGGAGGAGGTGCTGGACGCGGGAGCCGCGGCCCGCGCGGCCCGCTCCGACGCGGCGGCGTCTTTGGAGCAGGCGGCCACAGAGCCCACCGGGGGTGGCCTGGACCTGGACACCGCTCGGGGCGTGCTGGCCGGCTTGGACCGCCTGCTGCCCGCGCTGGACGCGCTCGCCGCGAATCGTTGAAGGTTGCGAGCAGCAGCCGCTGCCGCAGCTGCGCGGGTTCGCAGCCGACGTGGACGCTGCTCTCGGGGTGCTGGCCGCGGCCGCGCGCTCCACTCGCCCGCCCCGACGCCTGCCTCGCCTGCGCCGCCGCCTGGAGACACTGTTCCGCGCCCGAGCGGGAGGTGGGCTTGCCCCGAGCAAGGTGTCCGACGACCTGGCGATCGTGTTCGCCCAGGCCGACGTCCTCGTGAACGCGATCGAGACCATCTCCCACGTTCTGCGCAGGGAGTCCCCGCTCGGCCCCTCTGCACCCGGGTACCGGGAGCAGGACGTAACTCATCACCTCCGCTGACCGTACGATGCCTCCCGCCGAACGAAGACGACCGCCGATACAGCGCATCAGGTCTCGCCTCGACACAGTGAAGCCCACGCTGCTAGTAGTGCTTGGTTAGGTCTTACATGGGTGTGCTTCGTGGTGCTGCCATGGGGTGATGACACCGGAGGAGCTGGCCGGGGTGCGCGCCCGGCTGGAGGAGTTCGCCGCGGAGATCTTCACGCCGCTG
>JALYMT010000045.1 GCA_030773555.1 Actinomycetota bacterium
GGGGGCAGCCGAGCCGGCGGGGGCAGCCGAGCCGGCGGGGGCAGCCGAGCCGGCCGGGGAGGCCGCTGGGTTCGGGGCGCCGGCCGTCATGCCAGCTCGAGTGCCCGCGCGCACCGCTGGATCAATCCCCGCAGGGCGGTGTCCACGGCCTCCGGATGCTCGAGGATCAGCAGGTGCCCGGCGCGCGGGAGAAGCACGAGCTCCGCGCGGGGCAGCGCCGCCTGCAGGTCCCGGCTGTGCTGCGGCGGCGTCACCAGGTCGTCCTCGCCGCAGAGCACCAGCACGTCGAGCGGGGCCAGCACGTCGAGGGCGCGCAGCTTGTCGTGCGCGTCGAAGGCCGGGAACAGCTCCGCGAGCACGTCCACGGGCGTACTGGCGATCAGCCGGGCTGCGAATCCCGCCACCTCCGGGGGCACCGGGGAGGCGAAGGAGTAGCGGCGGGTGATCAGGTATTCCAGGTCGGTGCCGAAGCGGCGCCCCCGCTCCACGAGGGCGGACTGGCGCGAGAGGGCGGCGACGAAGCGCGGCGCGAGGCGGTGGAGCAGTCGGCCCAGCGCCGCGGGCACGCCCAGCGTGACCTCGGCGAGCCGACCCGGCGAGGTCGAGATGAGCGCCACCCCGACGATCCGCGGCCCGAACAGCTGCGGCTGCGCATCGGCCAGCGCCATGATCGTCATGCCGCCCATCGAGTGCCCGACGAGCAGCACCGGCCCGTCGGGCACGACCTCGGCGAGGATCCGGTGCAGGTCGCGGCCCAGCTGGTCGATCGTCGCGTGCTCGCGCGGGCCCCGCCCGGAGCGCCCGTGCCCGCGCTGGTCGTAGAACACCAGCCGCGCCACCGGCCCCGGCTGCGCCCGCAGCGCGACCCGCTGGAAGTGGAAGGCGTCGAGGTTCAGCGAGTAGCCGTGACAGAGCACGAGGGTGAGCCCCGAGCGGCCCCGTACGCCGCCCTCCGGCCCGCACTCGTCGACCTCGACGTGCAACGGGGTGCCGTCGTCGGCCAGGACCGTACGCGCCTGCCCGCGCAGGGAGCCCGGGGGCTGCCCGCCCGCGCGCAGGCGGCGTACGAAGGGGATCGGCAGGTGCCCGCGCTCGGTGACGACGCCGAGGGCGGCGCTCGCGGCGACCATCCCGAGCGTCCCCGCGACCACCCCGGCGCGCTGCACGGCCCGGGGCAGCCGCGACACCCCGGGAACTCGAGGCAGCCGGACCGGGCGGCGCAGGAGCGGGAGCCGGAGCCCGTCAACCACGGGCACCCTCGACCGGGGCGCCGACGTAGGTCCGGGGCACCCGCGGGCCGACCCGGGTGACGATCTCGTAGGAGATGGTGCCGGTGGCTCGCGCCCAGTCCTCGGCGGTCGGCTCCCCGTGCCGCCCGGAACCGAAGAAGACCACCTCGTCGCCGGCCTGCGCAGCGTCGTCGCCGAGGTCGACGACGATCTGGTCCATGCACACCCGCCCGGCCACGGTGCGCCGCCGGCCGGCGGCGAGCAGGGGTCCGACGTTCGTGCCGTCGCGGGGGACGCCGTCGGCGTAGCCGAGCGGCACCAGCCCCACGGTCGTCTCCCGCGCCGTGGTGTACGCGTGGCCGTAGGAGACGCCGGCGCCGGCGGGCAGCCGCTTCACCAGCGCGAGCCGCCCGACCAGGGTCATCGCCGGGGTCAGCCCGTAGTCGGCCGGGCCGCCGACCTGCGGCACCGGGGACAGGCCGTAGACGGCCAGGCCGGGGCGGACGAGGTCGAAGTGCGCGCCGGGGAGGGTGAGCGTGGCCGCCGAGTTCGCCAGGTGCCGCACCTCCGGGCGCACGCCGGCGCGCTCGGCGAGCGCCACGGCCTCGGTGAAGGCGGCCACCTGGCGAGCCGTCGTGTCGTGGCCGGGCACGTCCGCCCAGACGAAGTGCGACCACAGGCCGACGACCGACACCAGGCCCTCGGCCTGGGCGCGCAGGGCGGCCGCGACCAGGTCGGGCCAGTCGGCGGTCGTGGCGCCGCCGCGCGCCAGCCCGGTGTCGACCTTGAGGTGCAGGCG
>JALYMT010000046.1 GCA_030773555.1 Actinomycetota bacterium
ACCGGCGAGTGGCTGCGCGACTGGTTCGACCGCAACCCGACCGAGGGCAAGTCGATCGTCCTCAAGGCGACGCAAGCCGCTCGCGCGCGGCTCGCCGCCCGTCAGGCGCGCGACCTGACCCGGCGCAAGGGGCTGCTGGAGTCCAGCTCGTTGCCCGGCAAGCTGGCCGACTGCCAGTCGACGGACCCCCGCGAGTCCGAGCTGTACGTCGTCGAGGGCGACTCCGCGGGCGGCTCCGCCAAGGGCGGTCGCGACTCGAAGTTCCAGGCGATCCTGCCGATCCGCGGGAAGATCCTCAACGTGGAGAAGGCCCGCATCGACCGGGTGCTCAAGAACAACGAGGTGCAGGCGATGATCACGGCCCTCGGCACCGGCATCCACGAAGAGTTCGACGCCAGCAAGTTGCGCTACCACAAGGTGGTGCTCATGGCCGACGCCGACGTCGACGGCCAGCACATCCGCACGCTGCTGCTCACCCTGCTGTTCCGCTTCATGCGCCCGCTCATCGAGGCCGGGCACGTCTACCTCGCCCAGCCGCCCCTGTACAAGATCAAGTGGGGGGGCAAGGAGCCGGTGCAGTACGCGTACTCCGACCGCGAGCGTGACGGGCTGATCCGCCTCGGGCAGGAGGCAGGCAAGCGTCTGCCCAAGGACGACGCCATCCAGCGGTTCAAGGGCCTCGGCGAGATGCCCGCGTCGGAGCTGTGGGAGACCACGATGGATCCCGACCGGCGGATCCTGCTCCAGGTGACCCTCGACGACGCGGCCGCCGCCGACGACCTGTTCTCCATCCTGATGGGCGAGGACGTGGAGCAGCGCCGCTCGTTCATCCAGCGCAACGCGAAGGACGTGCGCTTCCTCGACATCTAGCGCGTACGACCTGCTCGTGCCGACGCCTGCCGGCCGTACGACCGAAAGGACACCTCCGCAGTGACCGACGTGACGCTGCCGCCGCCGACCGACCGCATCGAGCCGGTCGACATCCAGGTGGAGATGCAGCGGTCGTATCTCGACTACGCGATGAGCGTCATCGTGAGCCGGGCGCTGCCCGACGTCCGCGACGGCCTCAAGCCGGTGCACCGCCGGGTGCTCTACGCCATGTACGACGGCGGCTACCGGCCCGACCGCGGCTACTTCAAGTGCGCCCGGGTCGTCGGTGACGTCATGGGCAACTACCACCCGCACGGGGACACCGCGATCTACGACACCCTGGTGCGGCTCGCCCAGCCCTGGTCACTGCGCTACCCGTTGGTCGACGGCAACGGCAACTTCGGCTCCCCGGGCAACGACCCCGCCGCGGCCATGCGCTACACCGAGTGCCGCCTCGCTCCACTCGCCATGGAGATGATGCGCGACATCGACGAGGACACCGTCGACTTCACGCCGAACTACGACGGCCGCTCCCAGGAGCCAGGTGTCCTCCCCAGCCGCTTCCCGAATCTGCTGGTCAACGGCTCGGCCGGCATCGCGGTGGGCATGGCCACCAGCATCCCGCCGCACAACCTGCGCGAGGTCGTCTCGGGTGTGCAGTGGCTGCTCGACCACCCTGACGCGGGCGACGAGGAACTGCTCGGCGCGCTGCTCGAGCGGGTCAAGGGCCCTGACTTCCCCACCCGCGGGCTGATCGTCGGCCGCCGCGGCATCGAGGAGGCCTACCGCACCGGGCGCGGCCCGATCACGATGCGGGCCGTGGTCGAGGTCGAGGAGATCAACGGCCGCACCTGCCTCGTGGTCACCGAGCTCCCGTACCAGGTGAATCCCGACAACCTGGCCGGCAAGATCGCCGAGTTGGTGCGCGACGGCCGCATCTCCGGCATCGCCGACGTGCGTGACGAGGGCAACGAGCGCCGGGGCCAGCGGCTCGTGATCGTGCTCAAGCGCGACGCCGTCGCCAAGGTGGTGCTGAACAACCTCTACAAGCAGACCCAACTGCAGGAGACCTTCGGCGCGAACATGCTCGCGCTGGTCGACGGCGTGCCGCGGACCCTCTCCCTCGACGCGTTCGTCCGCCACTACGTCGAGCACCAGGTCGAGGTCATCGTCCGGCGCACGCGCTACCGGCTGCGCAAGAAGGAGGAGCGGGCGCACGTCCTGCGCGGCTACCTCAAGGCCCTCGACGCGCTCGACGCGGTCATCGCCCTGATCCGCGCCAGCGCCTCCGCCGAGGCCGCCCGCACCGGGCTGATGGAGCTGCTCGAGGTCGACGAGCTGCAGGCCAACGAGATCCTCAACCTCCAGCTGCGCCGGCTCGCTGCCCTCGAGCGCCAGCGCATCCTCGACGAGCACGCCGAGATCGAGGCGGAGATCGCCGACCTGAACGCCATCCTCGCCTCGCCCGAGCGGCAGCAGCGCATCATCGGCGACGAGCTGACCGCGGTCGCGGAGAAGTACGGCGACGACCGCCGCACCCAGATCGTCGCCGCCGAGGGCGACATGAGCAACGAGGACCTCATCGCCGAGGAGGAGGTGGTGGTCACCATCACGCGGGGCGGATACGCGAAGCGCACGCGCGCCGACCTCTACCGCTCCCAGCGTCGCGGGGGCAAGGGCGTCCGGGGCGCGCAGCTGCGCCAGGACGACCTCGTCGCGCACTTCTTCGTGACGACGACCCACCACTGGATCCTGTTCTTCACCAACAAGGGACGGGTCTACCGGGCGAAGGCGTATGAGCTGCCCGACACCGGCCGCGACGCCCGCGGCCAGCACGTCGCCAATCTGCTCGCCTTCCAGCCCGACGAGGAGATCGCGCAGGTGCTCGACCTGCGCGACTACGACGCCGCGCCCTACCTGGTACTCGCTACGAGACTCGGACTGGTGAAGAAGACCCGGCTGAGCGAGTACGCCACCAACCGGGTTGGCGGGGTGATCGCCATCACCCTGCGTCCCGACGACGAGCTCATCTCCGCCGCCCTGGTCCGAGACGATGGCGACCTGCTGCTGGTCTCGCGCAAGGGGCAGTCGGTGCGCTTCACCGCCGACGCTGGCGCCCTGCGTGCGATGGGGCGGCCGACCAGCGGGGTCACGGGCATGCGCTTTCGCGACGGTGACGAGCTGCTCGCGATGGAGGTCGTCTCCCCGGGCACCTTTCTGTTCACCGCCACCGATGGGGGCTTCGCCAAGCGCACCCCGGTCGAGGAGTGGACGGCCAAGGGCCGCGGCACTCTGGGGATCAAGGCGATGAAGTTCGACGAGTCACGCGGCTCCCTGGTCGGCGCGCTGGTCGTCTCGGAGGGCGACGAGGTGCTGGCGATCACAGCGGCCGGGGGGGTCATCCGAACTCCCATCACCGGTGCCACTCTGCGCCCGATGGGGCGCGACACCGTTGGCGTGCGCCTGATCCACCTGGCCGGCGGCGACCGGGTGGTGGGCATTGCCCGAAACGCGGAGCGCGCGGTGGCCGAAGCAGTCGAGGATGGGGATGTCGGGCCCGATGAGCCGGAGCCTCCGGAGCTCCCGGCCTCGGCGTCACCGACCGAGCAGGAGGGGGAGGAGTGAGCTCACCAGAGGCATCCCTGCCGACCGGCGCACCGCGTCGACCGGCCAGGCCGGCCGCGGACGGGGACCCGGCGACCTCGCCGATGCCACCGGCACCCCGGACGCCTCCTGTCTCCGAGCCCCCTGCTCGGGAGCCCGCCGATGGCGAGCCGGACCGTTTTCCCGCGCACACCGGCCCTGCGCCTGCCGACGGGGAGTCCCCCGGTGGCGAGCAGCCCCCGCCGGCTCCCGCGGCGCGCACGCGCCGTGCTCGCCTCGTCCTGACCAGAGTCGACCCCTGGTCGGTGATGAAGGTGAGCTTCGTGCTCTCCATCGCGCTCGGCATCGTCTTCGTGACCGCGGTAGCCGTGCTGTGGCTGGTGCTGGAAGGCATGGGGGTCTTCACCTCCCTCGACCGCACTGCCGGCGAGCTCACACAGGGTGAGAACGGGGGCGGGCTCGACCTCGGCTCCGCCCTGGGGCTGGGGCGCGTGCTCACCGTCACCGTGGTGCTTGCGCTCGTCAACGCGGTGCTGCTCACAGCGCTGTCGACGCTCGGCTCATTTCTCTACAACATCGCCAGCAGCCTGGTCGGTGGCCTGCAGGTCACGCTGTCCGAAGAGGCGTGAAGGGCGTCAGGCCCGTCGATGGGGCGTCTAACGCTGCGGTAGTGTGACCACTCGTTCCGCTGGGGCCTATAGCTCAGTCGGTTAGAGCGCTTCCCTGATAAGGAAGAGGTCAGTGGTTCAAGTCCACTTAGGCCCACCGCTGAGGCTCCCCCGCCGGAGGCGTCCATGAAGAAGCTGTTCGTCGTGGTGCTGGCCGGGCTCGGGCTGGCCGCCTACCGCCGGGCTCAGCAGGGGCGGAGTGGGCCGGATCAGTGGGCGGCGGCCACCGACCGGGTCGGCCCCGCCCAGCCGGGAAACGGCGTCCGCTGAGGCCGAATCTCGAGCAGATCGTCCAGCAGATCGACGAGTAGATCGTCCGGGGGCCATAGCTCAGTTGGCAGAGCACCGCCTTTGCACGGCGGGTGCCGGGGTTCGATTCCCCGTGGCTCCACCGCAGACGGGTTCCCGCCCTCCGCTCCACCGGCGCCTTCGGCGGACCCCGCCAGCAGGGCAGCCTGCTGACGGGGATGCCCGAGCGCGCTTCGTCAGCTGCGCGAGTCGTCGGTGCCCGCGGCCTGCCGGAACGCGTCCGCGCCTGCCTCACCGGCTGCCGCGCGTCGCGCGGCGTCGTCCGTGTCGGAGATGCCGGGCCCCTCGTCGGAGCGCAGCGATGCGGGAACGCGTGACGCGGCGGTCACGTCGACCTGCGTCGGGTCGCCGGGCAGGTCGGGCTCGTCGGCTGCACTCAGGGCCGTCTCCTGTCCGGTGCCGGCCGGGCCGCTGGTGAGGGAGCCCGTGGTGCCCGAGCTGCTGGTGCCCGAGCTGCTGGTGCCCGAGGCGGGCGCGACCACGGTGCGACCGACCTCGGCCGACTCGCTGCCGGTGCCGCTGGTCAGATCCATGCGGTGCTCGGCCGTGGTCGTCGACGTCTGGGAGGAGGGCGCAGCGGCGATGTCCCAGCTGGAGTCCGCGCGCGACCTCGCGGAGTACCGCCGATAGGCGTATGCGGCGCCGCCGGCCAGCGCGAGCAGCAGCAGGAGACGGCCCCGCCGCCCGCCCGAGCGCAGCTCGTCCTGCAGGTCCTCGGGCAGTTCGTCGACGTCCGTGAGCACCACGGAGCCGCGGCCCACCTCGTCGGCGACCTTCTCGGCCTCCCGGCCGGTCACGATGGCGACCGGCTCGTCCGACGGCGGCTGCGACGAGGCCAGCCGGTCGCGGACGCCGGCGCGGGCGGCAGCCACCCCGGCGACGACCTTGGGCGCCACGTCCTTGCTCACGCGCTGCTGGGTCGTCTCGCGGGCGGCGGTGAGCTTGGGGAGCACGGAGCTCACCGTCCGCTGGCGGACCGAGCCGCCGGCCTGAGCGGCCGTCTGCCGCGTGCTGCTGCCGGCGGACGCGGCGGCCTTGCGAGCAGCGCTGGTGCCCTTGACGGCGACTTTCGCGGGCCGAGTGACAAGGGCGTCACGGACCTTCTCGGCCCGAGTGCGCTGCCTCTTGCGCTGGAGAAGCGGAAACACGACGTACCTCCGGGAAGACGGATCGTGGGTCGACACTGCCCGGGCGCCGGACGGGGAAACCGCCCGGCGGAGGTCGCGGCGGTCCGTGGTTGGATAACGGGTCACGGACGCCGCTCGCCCAGGCCGAGCCCGGCGGATCAGCAATCAGCAGCCGACGAGAGGGATGCCCCGGTGGCCGAGGAGCTCTACGCAACCCTGAACACCAACTCCGGAGACATCCGCATCCGGTTGTTCGAGGACCAGGCGCCCAAGACCGTGCGCAACTTCGTGGAGCTGGCCGAGGGCAGCCGGGAGTGGATCGACCCGCGCACCGGCGACAAGACCACGAATCCGCTGTACGACGGCACCCTCTTCCACCGCATCATTCCCGGGTTCATGATCCAGGGCGGGGATCCGCTCGGGACGGGCACCGGGGGCCCCGGCTACCGGTTCGCCGACGAGTTCCACCCCGAGCTGCGCTTCGACCGTCCCTACCTGCTGGCCATGGCCAACGCGGGCCCGGGCACCAACGGCTCGCAGTTCTTCGTCACCGTCGCGCCCACCCCCCACCTGAACATGAAGCACACGATCTTCGGCGAGGTCGCCGACGCCGAGAGCCGGGCGGTCGTCGACCAGCTCAGCAGCG
Organism: Actinomycetota bacterium; assembly: GCA_030773555.1. Classification (GTDB taxonomy): domain Bacteria; phylum Actinomycetota; class Actinomycetes; order JALYMT01; family JALYMT01; genus JALYMT01. The sequence continues at coordinate 6,225 of JALYMT010000046.1, forward strand.
TGCCGACGGGGCGGAGTGACCGGCCGGTCCAGGACGTTGTGATTGAGTCGGTCACGATCGAGCGGCGGCCCGCCTGACCGACGCCCACTCCTGGGCCCTGGGGCCGCCGCCCCGGTGAACCGAGGACGATGAGCACCGACGCCAGCGCGGCCGCGCAACCCCAGACCGCACCCACCTGCTACCGCCATCCCGACCGCGAGACCTACATCCGGTGCTCGCGCTGCGAGCGCCCGATCTGCCCGGACTGCATGGTCAGTGCGTCCGTCGGTTTCCAGTGCCCCGAGTGTGTCCGCCAGGGCAACCGTGAGCGGCGTACGGCCCGCACCGCGTTCGGTGGGCGGGTCAGCGAGGACGCTGGCTACGCCAGCAAGGCGCTGATCGCCGTCAGCGTCCTGGCCTTCGTGCTCCAGCAGGCGCTCCCCGGCTTCACCGAGCGTCTCTTCCTGCAGGGGGTGGCGGTCGCCGACGGCCAGTGGTTCCGGCTGGTCAGCGCGGCGTTCCTGCACGGCGGGCTCGTGCACCTGCTGCTCAACATGCTCGGGCTCTACCTCCTCGGCCCCTCGCTCGAGGCCACGATGGGCCGGCTGCGCTTCGTCGTCCTCTACCTGCTCGCAGCGCTCGGGGGGTCAGCGGCGTCGTACGCCGTCTCCGGCTTCCGCACCGCCTCGCTCGGTGCCTCCGGCGCCATCTTCGGGCTGTTCGCCGCTCATCTGGTGGTGAGCCGCAAGCTCGGTCGGGACGCGGGCCAGCTGTGGGGGTTGCTCGCGGTCAACGTCGCGTACGGCTTCCTCGCCCCGAACATCGACTGGCGCGCGCACTTCGGCGGCTTCGTCGCCGGTGGACTCACCGCGGTGGGGCTCGCCTACGCTCCGCGCGCGCGCCGCGCGCTGGTCCAGGCCGTCGTGTGCCTGGGAGTCCTTCTGCTGGTGCTGGCGACGGTGGTGGTGCGCACGGCCGACCTCAACCACGCCTCCCCGGCGCAGGTCGTGGCCTGCGCGCCGCTGGCAGCGATAGACCCGGACCGCGACCTCGGCGGCTGCCTGCGTGACCGCACGTGAGAGCTTCTCCACAGTGGGGAAAACTCATGTGGAGAACTACACGGCAGAAAGACGGGGGTGGGGAGGGACCTAGCGCCACTGCGTCGACAGCACGAAGCCGACGCTGATGAAGCCGAAGCCGACGGCGATGTTCCAGTTGCCGAGGGCCGGCACGGGGAATGCCCCGGCGGTGATGTAGTAGACGACGATCCACAGCAGGCCGACGAGGAAGAACCCGAGCATCAGCGGGACGAGCCACCGAGGGCTGCCGAGCCGCACCGGCTTGCTGCCGCCGGCGGCGGTCGCCTTGCCGCCACCGCCGCCGGTCGTCCTGCCGGGACGGGGAATCGACGGTCGCGGCAGGCGGAGGCGGGAGCTGGGCACGCGATTAGCGTAGTGCCCAGCCCACGTCGGCGGAGCAGCGCGGCGCGTCCAGCTCCCCCCGCGTGTCCAGCATCGACGAGGAGACGACGACCCATGCCGCGGATTCTCGTGGTCGACAACTACGACAGCTTCGTGTTCAACCTGGTGCAGTACCTCGGGCAGCTGGGCGCCGAGTGCGACGTGCGTCGCAACGACGACGTCGAGGTTGCAGCTGCCGACGACTACGACGGCGTGCTGCTCAGTCCGGGGCCGGGAATTCCGGGCGACGCCGGCGTCTCGGTCGAGCTGGTGCGCCACTGTGCCGGCCGGGTGCCCCTGCTCGGCGTCTGCCTGGGTCACCAGGCCATCGGCGTGGCGTACGGCGCCAGCGTCACGCGGGCCCCCGAGCTGCTCCACGGCAAGACGAGCAGAGTCCACCACGACGGCTCCGGTGTCCTGGCCGGCCTGGACACCCCCTTCACGGCCACGCGCTACCACTCCTTGGCCGTCGACCCGGCCACGGTCCCCGCCGACCTCGAGGTGACCGGGCGTACGGACAGCGGCGTGGTGATGGCCATGCGGCACCGCGACGTCGACGTCGACGTCGAGGGCGTGCAGTTCCACCCCGAGTCGGTGCTCACCGAGGGCGGGCACCGGATGCTGGCGAACTGGCTGACCCGTTGCGGCGACCCGGACGCGGTCGGCCGCTCCGCCGGGCTGACGGCCGTCGGCGGCGCGGGAGCGGGGGGACGAGGGCCGGGCTGAGCCGAAGCTCAGGTGGCGGGCACCGTCGGGCGGACCGAGACCGGGACCGACGGGAGCGGAGTCGCCGGCGGCGGCGAGGAGCCGGTCGGCGTGCGGGGGCCGGTTGGCGACGCCGGGGCCGAGGGCGTACCGGAGTTCGGTGCCGGATCCGGAGCCGCGGCGACGATCAGGGTCACGGTGGTGCCCAACCGGGCGCTGGCACCGCCGTCGGGGGTCTGCGACAGCACCCGGCCGGGTGCGACCCCGGCCGTTTTGCTGCGCTCGTTCTGCACCCGGAAGCCGGCCTCCTCCAGTGCGACCCGGGCCGCGGCCAGCGCTCTGCCCTCGACGTCGGGCACGGCGTTGCGGCCGCTCGCGACCTGCAGCGCGATCGCGCTGCCGGCGTCGACGCTCCTGCCCGGCGCCGGCTCGGTGTCGAGCACCTCGTTCTCCTGCCGCGGGGAGTCCTCGCTCTCCGTCGCCCCGACGCGCAGCCCCAGTCCGCGCAACACCTCCTCGGCCTGAGCGAGGGGCAGCCCGACGATGCTGGGAACGCGGACGCTGCCGCGCTCTCGGGCGACCGACAGTGTCACGGTGGAGTCGCCCCGCACCAGGGTCCCCGCCTCGGGCTCCTGGTCGAGCACCTCCCCCGGATCGCGGTCGCTCTCCCGGGTCTCGGTGCGCACCTCCAGTCCGAGACCCCGGATCCGGTTGCCCGCCTCCTCGGACTGCTGGCCCACGACGCGAGGCACCCGTACGAGCGGCTGCGGCTCCGCGCTGAACAGGTCGCGGCTGACGAGGAACGCGCCGACGCCGAGCAACAGCAGCAGCGGCAGGAGCACCAGCCACCCCAGCCCTGACCGCCGCCGGTCCTCCTCCCGCCGCCCCCCGGCCCGCTGAGGCGCACGGACCCGTTCGCGCACCTGCATCGGTCCCGCGGGCGGTGCCGACGCGAGCCCGGCGGCGCCCACCGCGGCCGCGCCGGCACCGGACGCCCCGCGGGCCAGCACGGGTCGGCCCGCCAGGGCACGGTCGATGTCGGCCCGCATGTCCGCGGCGCTCTGGTAGCGCTCGGCCGGCTCCTTGCGCAGCGCCTCCAGGGTGATCGCGTCGACGGCCGGCGGAACCTCCGGTTCCAGCACCGAGGGCGGGCGCGGCTCCTCCCGTACGTGCTGGTAGGCCACCGCGACCGGAGAGTCGCCCACAAAGGGCGGCCGGCCGGTGAGCAGCTCGTAGAGCAGGCAGCCCGTGGAGTAGATGTCGCTGCGGGCGTCGACCTGCTCGCCTCGGGCCTGCTCCGGGGAGAGGTACTGCGCGGTGCCGATGACCGCGGCGGTCTGGGTCATCGTCGCCGCGCTGTCGGCGATCGCGCGGGCGATGCCGAAGTCCATCACCTTGATCTCGCCGGCCCGGGTCAGCATCACGTTGCCCGGCTTGATGTCGCGGTGGATGATGCCGTGCCGGTGGCTGTAGTCGAGAGCGGCCAGCACGCCGGCGGTGATCTCCAGAGCGCGCTCGGGCAGCAGCCGGTGCCCGGCCGACACCAGGTCGCGCAGCGAGGAGCCCTCGACGTACTCCATGACGATGTAGGGGACCGAGCGCCCGGCCACCACGTCCTCGCCGGTGTCGTACACGGACACGATCGCGGGATGGTTGAGCGACGCGGCCGACTGCGCCTCGCGGCGGAACCGGGTCTGGAAGCTCGGGTCGCGGGCCAGGTCGGCCCGCAGCACCTTGACGGCAACCGGGCGCCCGAGGCGCAGGTCGCGCCCGAGGTGCACCTCGGCCATGCCGCCGCGGCCGAGGACGTCACCGATCTCGTAGCGGTCACCCAGGAGGAGCGGCGTTCCGGTCATCGCTGCTGCTTCCTGCCTGTGTCGTCCCCGCGGGCGTGTGTCGACGGACCACGGTGCCCCAGTCCCATGGTGTCGTACCGCTCGCGGTCTCTCGGCGGCGGCGCGTCTCGTCAGCTCGACGCTGGGTCGGAGCTCGGAGAGCCGGCGGACGCATCGTCGTCGTCGCTGGCGGCCGGGCTCGACGCGGCGGTCGTCTCGTCGGCCGACGGTCGGGCGCTCGTGACGGTCCGGCTCGAGCGGAGGCTGGAGGGCGCAGGCGCCTCGGTCTCGTCGGGCGCACTCGAAGCGCTGGTGTCCGGGTCGTTGGTGCCCGGCGCCGTCGTGCGGGGGGCCGTCGTGCGGGGGGCCGTCGTGCGGGGAGCCGT
>JALYMT010000047.1 GCA_030773555.1 Actinomycetota bacterium
GGTGCGCACGGTCGACCGCCAGCGCCCGCGCCGCCTCCGTCGCCTCGGCGAGCGCGGGGACGCCGCTGCACGCCACGGTGGCCGCGAGCGCGGGCGTGGACACCGGCCACAGGGGCTGGGCCTCGGCCAGCGCGGCGACGTACGGAGGGGGCGCGAGGACGTAGCCGGCCCGCAGCCCGGCGAGCCCCCACGTCTTGGTGAGGCTGCGCACCACAACCAGGCCGGGCAGGTCGGCGCGCCCGGCCAGCGAGCCGGTCTCGCCCGGCACGGTGTCGGCGAAGGCCTCGTCGACGACCAGGGTGCGGCCCTCGCGGGCGAGCGCGGCGAGCCGGGCCGCCGGGTGCAGCACCGACGTCGGGTTGGTGGGGTTGCCGACGACGACCAGGTCGGCGTCGGCGGGCACCGCCGCGGGGTCGAGGCGGAAGCCGTCCTCGGAGGCCAGCAGCAGCCGCTCGACCGGGTGCCCGGCGGCGCGCAGCGCGGCCTCCGGCTCGGTGAACTGCGGGTGCACGACCACCGCACGCCGGGGCCGCAGCGCCCGGGCGATCAGCACGAAGGCTTCGGCCGCGCCGTTGGCCAGCAGCACCTCGTCGTCGGCGCGCCCGTGCCGACGGGCGACCGCCGCCCGCGCTGGCGCCGCATCGGGATAGGCGGCGACGTCGGCGAGGGCGGCGCGCAGCACCTCCTGCAGCCAGGGCGGCGGGGTGCCGGGGCGCACGTTGACGGCCAGGTCGACCAGGCCCGCGGCGAGCTCCCGGTCGCCGTGGTGGTGCAGGTCGAGCGCGTCAGGAGGCGTGCACGTGGCCATGCGGATGCGGGTGGGAGTGCGAGCCGCCCGGATCGTCGGGGTGGTCGTGCGGGCGCTGCGGCGCGCCGACCTTGGCCTCGAAGCCCGGCAGCGAGATGCGGTAGACGCACGTGTCGCAGTTCATCCGCAGATCGCCGTGCAGGGCCTCCGCGTAGCGTTCCAGCACCAGGTCGGCCAGCCCGTCGCAGTCGCCGATCAGGCCCGCGCACCGCACGTCGACGCCGGGATGCGCGGCCGCCCACGCCTCGGCCTGCGCGACGATCCGGTCGGGCAGCACACCGGCGAACAGGAAGTACGGCAGCACGACCACGCGGTGCGCCCCGAGTCGCCGGCAGCGCTCGAGACCGGCCGGCACCGACGGCTCGGCGAGGGAGATGAAGGCCGTCTCCACGGTCGCGAGCCCGCGGCCCTCGAAGAACAGCCGGGCGACCTTGTGCACCTCGGCGTTCGCGTCGGGGTCGCTGGAGCCGCGCCCGACGAGCAGCACCGCCGTCGCGGCCCGGTCGGCCGGGTCGAGCACCGCGCCGAGGCGCTCCTCGAGCAGGGCGAGCAGGATGGGATGCGGGCCCAGCGGGCGGCCGTACGTGTACTCCAGCCCGGGATGGCGGCTGCGCTCGCGGGCCAGGGAGGCGGGGATGTCGCCCTTGGCGTGCCCGGCGGCGACGAGCACGAGCGGCACGGCGGCGAGGTGGCGGTGCCCGGCGGCCACCAGCGAGCCGACGGCGTCGGCGACCACCGGCGGGGCCAGCTCGATCAGCCCGCCCTCGACGACCACGCCGCCAGCGCGGGCCCGGGCTCGGTCGACGAGGGCGCGGAACTGCGCGACGCCCGCGCTGCTGCGGGTGCCGTGGCCGACGACGAGCAGGGGGGTCATGCCTCTCCCCCGGCGGCGTAGAGCAGGGCGTTGACCGCGGCGGCCGCCACCGCGGAGCCGCCCTTCTCGGAGACGTTGCTGACCTGGGGCAGCCCGCTGTCCCGCAGCGCCGCCTTCGCTTCCACCGCGCCGACGAAGCCGACGGGCAGCCCGACCACCAGCGCCGGGCGGGCGTCGAGGGTGACCAGCTCGGCCAGCGCGGTCGGAGCGCACCCGATCACCCACACCGCGCCCGGGCCGACCTGCTCAGAGGCGATGCGCAGGCCCGCGGCCGAGCGGGTGCGCCCGGTGCGCGCCGCGACCTCCGGGGCGCGGGGGTCGGCGAGGCCGCAGACCACGGTACGCGCGGTGATGCCGGCGGCGACCATGGCGGCGTCGGCCACGACCGGCGCGCCGGCGCGCAGCGCACGCGCCCCGGCCGCCAGCGCCTCCTCGTCGCAGACCATGTCGGCGACGTAGCCGAGGTCGGCGGAGGCGTGCACCACCCGCTCCACGACCGCGCGGGAGTATGGCGGCAGCGCCCCCAGGTCGACCCGGAAGCGCAGGATCGCGTACGACTGCGCCTCGATCGCGTGCACCGTACGGGTGCTCGTCGGGCTGCTCACTCGACCTCCTCCAGGGTGATGGCGTCCACGGGGCAGACCTCCACGCACTCGCCGCAGCCGGTGCAGCGCTCGTGCAGGACGGTCAGACGCCCGGCAGCGGGCCGGATCGCCGACGGCGGGCAGGTCAGCAGGCACGCGCCGCAGCCCTGGCACGCCCCCACCACCGCGATCACACGGCTCATGTCGGCAGCCACCGGTAGCCCCGCGGGGTGACCATGCGCCCGGTGACCGTACGCGTGTTGGTGCTGCCCACGATTACGACGGTGAGCATGTCGACCGCGTCGACGTCGACGTCCTGCAGGGTCGTGATGCGCACGGACTCGTCGTCGCGGCTGGCGTTGCGCACCAGCCCGACGGGCGTGTCGGGGGGGCGGTGCGCGGCGAGGATGCCGAGCGCCTTGGGCAGCTGCCAGTCGCGTCCCCGGCTGCGCGGGTTGTAGAAGGTGATCACCAGGTCGCCCTCGGCCGCCGCGCGCACCCGCTGCTCGATCGCCTCCCACGGCGTGTGCAGGTCGGACAGGCTGATCATCGCCGAGTCGTGCCCGAGGGGGGCGCCGAGCAGGGCCGCGGCGGCCAGCGCGGCGGTGATGCCGGGTACGCCCACCACGTCGATGTCCTCGCCGGCCACCTCGAGCGCCGGGCTGGCCATGGCGTAGACCCCGGCATCGCCGGATCCGATCAGCGCCACGGCGTGCCCCTCCCGGGCCAGCTCGACCGCGGACCGGGCGCGGGCCTCCTCGTCGCCCAGCCCGCTCGCGAGTATGCGGGTGCCCGGGCGCAGCAGGTCGCGGACCTGCTCGACGTACTGGTCGAGGCCCACCACCGTGGACGCCCGGCGCAGCTCGCTCACCGCGCGGGGGGTCAGCAGGTCGCGGGCGCCGGGGCCGAGGCCGACGAGCGCCAGCCGGCCCCGGGGGCGCCGCCGGGCCACCGCGACCGTCGCCATCGCCGACTTCTGCTTGGGCACGACGAGCTCGTCGGCGCCGGCGAGCGCTGCGGCCTCGGCGACACTCGGCGTGCCTACCTCCGCGCGCACGACCTCGCTGGGGTTGGGCACGGCGAGCGCGGCCAGCTGCTGCGCGGGGTGCGTCCCGAGGGGCCAGCCGCGGCGGCGCGCGGCCTCGACGATGCCCGCCTCGTCGGCCTTCACGTCGACGGTGGCGAGGGCGGTCACGGAGGCCGCGGACAGCCCGGCCGCGCGCAGGGTCTCGTCGACCAGGGCGAGCACCTCGTCGGCGGTCACGCCGCGGCTCGCCCCCACGCCGACGACCAGCGAGGGCGGCCGGAGCACCGCGGTTCGCCCGTGGGGCTCGACGAGCTCGTCGGTCACGACCAGCCGGGCCGCCCGCCCGCCCTCACCCTTGTCCTCCCCCTGGTCCTCCCCCTTGATCGACAGCGACGTTTCGGGGGCGCCACCCCGGCGAGTCGCCCCACTCCGTCGATGTCGATCTTCGAGTACGGGCGGGGCGGGCCGCAGCGAGGCGCCGAGGGACGGCAGCGGCCAGGTCGCGTCGGCGACCAGCGTCACCGGCTCCCCGTCGAGCAGCGCGCGACCCACCGCCGCGACCGCCCCCTCGACCGACCAGCCCAGCTCGTCCAGGGCGGGGATGCCGGCGGCGTCGGACGCGGTGGTGACCACGGGCGCGGCCCCCAGCACGCCGGCGACCCGCTCGGCCAGGGCGTTGGCCCCGCCCCCGTGCCCGCCGAGCAGGGCCACCGCGAAGCGGCGGGACTCGTCGACGCACACGACACCGGGGTCGGCGTGCTTGTCCCCGAGGTGCGGGGCGAGCAGGCGTACGGTCGCGCCGGTCGCCAGGAAGCAGACCAGGCCCTCGCAGGCGGCGAACGCGGCGGGGACGGTCTCGGCGGCCGGCCCCGCGAAGATGTGGGTCTCCCCCGGCCAGGCGGCAGCCAGCTGCGCGGCGCCGGCTCGCCCGGCAGCGGTGACGGCGACCAGGCCGATCACGGCGCGGCCTCCTGCGACTCTCCCCAGAGCACGAACACCGGATTGGCGGCGGCCAGCCGCGTGCCCTCGCCGGGCAGCGGTGCGAGCCGGGACGACTGCAGCAGCACCCCGTCGGCGCCATAGCCCGCCTCGCGCAGGCACGACGTCGCGCCCGGCACCCGGTCGAGGGCGGCGAGGCAGGCGACCACGCGCCGGGGAGCGCCGAGCTTCAGGGCGCCGGCGAGCACGTCGAGGCCTCCCCCGCCCACGAAGAC
>JALYMT010000048.1 GCA_030773555.1 Actinomycetota bacterium
GACGCCCCGGACATCGCGATCATCCCGAACATGATCGATCCGAGCACGAGCACGGAGCCCAGGTCGTTCTGCAGCAGGACGAGGACCATGGGCACGGCGGCGAGCCCCAGGCCCTGGATCACGTCGCGCGAGCGGGGGGCGCTCTCGGCGTCGCGCTTCTCCCCGAGCAGCATCGCCATGCTGACGACCAGCCCGAGCCTCGCGAACTCCGAGGGCTGCAGCTTGAACCCGCCGGGGAGCGGGATCCACGCCTGCGCACCCTTTGACTCCGCGGCCGAGCCGAGGGCCAGCACGACGACGAGCCCGACGAGGGAGAGGACGTAGACGAACGGCGCGTACGCCCGCAGCAGCCGGTAGTCGAATCGGGACACGACGAGCCCGAGGACGAAGCCGAGCACGATGTTGAGCAGCTGCTTCTTCAGGAACGCCTGGGGGTCCTGGCTGCGGACCTCGAGGAAGCCGCGGGTGGACGACCAGACCATCAGCGTGCCGATGACGAGCAGGCCGAGCACCGCCCCCAGCAGCACCCAGTCCAGGTAGCGCAGCTCGGAGGCCAGCAGGCCGGCGCGCGAGCGGTCCTTGCGGGCGTACGACGACGAGCCGGCCGACCAGTAGTTCGTGCTCACGCGGCGGGCTCCCAGCGGGACGGGCGGTCGGCGACCGGGCCGAACGCGGTGGGCGCGACGGGCGGGGGCGTCGGAGCTGACGGCTTCTTCCGCGCCGGCTTCGATCCCTCCTGCCCCTCCGGGTCCCGCGGCCGCCAGGGGATCACCGGCCGGGTCGGCCCGTCCTTCTCCGGCGGCACGAAGTTGCCGTCAGCGTCGCGCGCGGGCAGGTCGCGCAGCGGCTTACGGTCGGGGTAGATGGCCTTGTTCGGGTCGATGCTGCCGTCGGCCTGCACTCCGAAGAGGTCGGCGTAGATGTCGCGCACGCTCGGGCCGGACGTGCCCGAGCCGGTGCCGCCCTGGCTGACCGTCATCACCACCGCGATCTGCGGGTCGTTGGCCGGGGCGTACGACGCGTACCACGACGTGGTGTCGCGGGGCGTGCCGTCCCGGTTCGGGCTGGCCTCGCCCGTGCCGGTCTTGGAGGCGATCGGGAGCTCGGCCAGCGGCCAGCCCTTGCCCTCGTTGAACCGGCGGACGAAGGGGCCGTACCCCGTGCCCTCCTCGGTGGTCAGCTGCAGCGAGTCGCGGAGGAACTTCAGGGTCTCCGCCTCGACCGGGACCTTGCCGTCGGTGCGCGGCGGGAACGCCTGCAGGACCCTGCCGTCGGGGCCGATCGCGGCGCGGGCGATCTGCGGCACGATCAGGTTCCCGCCATTGGCGATCGTCGAGTACGCCCGGGCCATCTGCAGGGGGGTGACCGAGACGTCGCCCTGGCCGATGGCGAAGTTGATGGCGTCACCGCCACGGAACACGTAGCCGTCCAGGCAGTACTCGTGGTCGAGGCGCCGGACATAGGCGGCGTGCTTCGGATTCGTCTTGGCCAGCTCCGTGTAGCCGGCCTCGGCGCGCTTGCACGCCTTCTCCTTCGTCGCTTCCCACAGCCGGCGCTTGGACTCGCGGGTGACGATGCGACCCATGCGCTCGCCGGGGAGGTCGATCCCCGTCCGCTTCCCGAGGCCGAAGGCGAGGGCCATCTTCGCCATGTGCTCCTTGGCGTCCGAGCTGCCCTGCTTGCCGCCGTCCCGCTGCCACAGCTGGTACGCCCACCGGTAGAACGCGGTGTCGCACGACTTGGCCACGATCATGGGCAGGGTGAGGTCGCCCTCGCCCTTGCCCTCGTAGTTGGAGTACGCCCGGCCGTCGAAGGTGAGCGAGCCGGGGCAGCTGTAGCTCTGCTTCGGGTCGGCAACGCCGGCCTGGATGGCTGCCGGCAGGGTGAGGAGCTTGAAGGTCGAGGCAGCGACGAAGTCACCGCTGGTCGCCCGGTTGATGTTGGGGAAGTTGTTGGCCTCGCCGGTGATGGCGGCGTAGTTCTTCGGGCCGATCCCGCCGACCCAGACTTCGGGGTCGTACGTGGGATAGCTCGCCATGCCGAGGATCGCGCCGGTCTTGACGTCCATGACGACGACCGCGGCGGCGTCGGCCTTCCGCTTGGCGAACTGCTTGTTGTAGTCACCCTCCTCGCGAGCGCGTTGGATCGCCTCGGCGAGGTGCTTCTCGGCCGAGGCCTGCACCCGGGCGTCGATCGAGGTGAGCAGGTGCGCGCCCGCGACCGGCGCGGTGTCCGAGAGCAGGCCGGTCACCGAACCGTTCTTGTCCACGGCCAGCTCGCGGACGCCGGGGGTGCCGCGCAGGAACGGGTCGTACTGCCGCTCAAGGCCGGACTTGCCGCTGAGATTGGTGGTCCGCAGCTCGACCTCGGCCTTGCCCGCGGCCAGGCTGTTCTTCGAGGCGGCCGCCTCCTCCTCGGTCACCGGCCCCACGTAGCCGAAGACGTGGCCCCGTTGACCTTGGGATCGGGATAGGCGCGGATGGGCGCGAGCTCCGTGGTGACCCCGGGGAACTCCTCCTCGCGCTCCATGATCTGCAGCGCCATCTGCGGGTCGGCGTCGTCGGTCAGCGGGATGGGCTGCTGGGGCGAGCCGTTCCAGCAGACCGGCGGCTCGGGGGCCTGGGGCGTGCCGCACAGGCGGGTCCGGCCCCACAGCTCCTCGACCGGCTTGCCGATCACCGTGGCCACCCGCGCCAGCAGCTGGCGGTCGCCCTCGCGGACCCGCTTGCGCTCCCGCTCGAGGGTGGTGCGGGTCACCGAGACGACCAGGGAGACCTCGTTCTGCACCAGCGGCACGCCGCGGGCGTCGTAGATGAAGCCACGGGGGGCGGGGGTGACCAGCTTCCGACCGGTGTTGCTCGCCGCGGACCGCTGATACTCCTCCGCCTTCACCACCTGCAGGAACCACAGCCGTCCGAGCAGGGTCGCCATCAGCGAGAGCACGAGGATCTGCAGGACGACCAGCCGCAGCCGGGAGTGGTCGCTCATTGCTTCCTTCTCTGGAGCAGCAGGAGTGGGCGGACGCGACCCTGCTAGCGCCGGCGACGCCGCGCGCCCGGCTCCAGGCGCCGTACGAGCGACAGGACCGGATAGACGACGATCGGAGAGAGGGCCACGGTGTACAGGACGGCTGTCGGCAGCATCTGCAGCAGCCTTGACGTCGAGAAGCGGGCGTCCTCGAAGAGGGCGCCCAGCCCCGCGTACAGTCCGACGGACAGCGCGGAGAGCAGGGCCACGAGGAGCAGCGGCAGGACGGGTGAGCGCTCCCCCGCTTCCTGTCCCAGGCCGGCGAGATAGCCGACCACGCACAGGACGAGCGCCCAGCGGCCCAGCACGCCGTCGGCCGGCGGCACCAGGTCGAGGCCGAGTCCGGCGAGGAAGCCGGCCACCGCGCCCGAGCTGGCGCCCAGGCCCAGCCCGAGAGCGACGACGACCAGCAGCAGGAGGTCGGGGGTCGCGCCGGGGAGCGGGAGCCGGGTCAGCAGGGACAGCTCGACCACCAGAGCGGCGAGCAGGAGGAGCGCCCCCAGTCCGAGGCGGGGCAGCGTCACGTCGACCAGCCCCTCAACTCGTCGGGGACGGTGCCGGGACCGGCGAGGTCGTCGGCCGCGGGTTGCTGGGCCTGGGCGTCGGGGGCGTCGTGGCCGTCGGCTGCGGGGTCGCCGGCTTGGAGGGGGCCGGCCGGGAGCTGGGCGGCTTGGTCGTCCCGGTCCTGGGCTTGCCCGAGGTCGTGCCGGTGGGCGTCGGGATGCCCAGAGACGACGGCGGCGCTCCGATCAGCGGCGGGGGAAGCACGGGGAGCGCCGGTGTCGCCGGTGAGGGGGTCGCCGGCTTGGGGGGCAGCACCGAGTTCCTCGGGTCCCGTCGGGGGAGCTCGACGACGACCCCGACCAGGTCGAGGGCCGCGAAGTCGGCGAACGGCCTGACCTTGACCCGCTTCGCCAACGAGCTCGTCACGCCCTGCACCTCGACGACCTCCCCGAAGGGGACGCCGGGCACGAACGGGGCCCCCTCGCGGGACCCGAAGGTGACGAGGCGATCGCCGTTGGCCACCACCGCGGCGGGATTCAGCAGGTCGACCACGATCGCGTCGAAGCCGGCGCCCTGCGAGAAGCCCTGCGTCATGTTCTCCAGCCGCACCCCCACCTTGACGGTCGGATCGGTGACGAGCACGACGGTGGCGGTGGAGGGGCTCAAGGTCTTGACCCGGCCTACCAGGCCCTGGCCGTTGAGCACGGTGAGGTTCGGGGTCAGCCCGTCGTTCGCGCCGGCGTCGATCGTCACCGTCCAGGCGAAGCCCTGGGCGGGGCCGTAGGCGACCACCCGGGCGGGCAGGATGCGGTACTGACCGCGCCCCGCCAGGCCGAGCAGCCGGTCGACCTCGGCGAGGCGGCCCTTGTCGACACCGCTCGTGGCGAGGTCACGACGTAGCTCCTCGTTCGCCCGCTCGAGCTCCTCGATGCGGTCGCCACCCGACCCGAGGGCGCTCAGCTTGCCACCCAGCCCCGAGATCGGCCGGACGACCTGCCCGATCCCCTCCTGCACGGGACCGAAGAACTCCCCCACGCGGGCGCGGACACCCGCGACCGGCGACGCCTC
>JALYMT010000049.1 GCA_030773555.1 Actinomycetota bacterium
GGAAGCGGTGCCGTCCTTGACGAAGCCGGTGTCATCGACCACCCAGGCCGCCGGGCCGATGACCTGCACCGCGCGGGCGGCCAGCCGCTGCCCGACCGCGGCCACCTCCCAGGTCGAGGAGGTCACGAACTGCTGGAGCCCCTGGTGGTCGACCCCCACGCGCTCGGCCATCGGCTGCATCGACTTGCGCCGCCCGTCCAGCAGCAGCCCCCGCAGATAGGTCACGCCCTTGTCCCGCTGATCAGACCGCGGCAGAGGCGTGAAGATCTCCGCGGCGAACTCCTCCAGCCGGGCGCGCACCCCGGCCAGCTCCTCCGGTGTCATCACCCCATGGCAGCACCACGAAGCACACCCATGTAAGACCTAACCAAGCACTACTAGCCGAGGTCACGCGAACCGTCCGGCGCAGCGCGGCGGCCGGACTGGGTCACGTCAGCTTCGCCGAACTCGAGAGGTGGGTGGCCGAGCTGCACGCCGCGCAGGACGCCGGCGAGTTCCTGTTCGCCGAGACCGCCTTCCTGGTGACCGCAGGCCGAGCCCGCTGAAGACGCGGAGGAGACCGCCGGCATGGCGAGGGAGCCGTACCGCAAGCCGATCGTCATACGGCGCTGGGTGTCTTGGGAGACGGGTCGTCGACTCGGAGGGTCAGCTCCTGGAAGGGTCGATCGCCCGGCCCGTGAAGGGTGCGCACGGGCCGGAAGCCCGCCCGGCGGCACAGCGCGAGGGAGCGCTGATTGAAGTCGGCGACGGCCGTGCGCAGGATTCGCGGGGCGAATATGGCTCGGCCGAGGTCGATCGCCTGGCTCAGCACGGTAGTGCCGAGGCCTCGGCTGGTCAGGTCCGGTCGCACACCGACTCCCAGGTCCAGCGTTTCCGCCTGTGGTTCCTGGCCACGCACCCGGGCCTCGGCTCCGAAGACGCAGAAGGCGACGACCGCGCCGTCCTCGTCGACCGCCGGGTAGTACCCCTCGCCGTCCGGCGTGCGCCTCAAGAACAGGTGCCAGTTGCCAGGATCGACGTTGTACACGTCGAACGGCGCCGGATAGGACCAGCTGGCGGCGGCGCGCGCCTCGTCCTTCAGGAACGGGCGGGTCAGCAGGGTCAACACGGCACGGCGCTAGCGAGCGGCCACCAAGCGGCAGCCGACCTTCCCGGGGAATCCCTTTGCAGGACGAGGAGCGTTAGAGCGGGGAGGCTGGCTCCATGGACGTGGACCAGCAGCACGAGCTCGTCGCGGCCGCAAGGCAGTTGCTGCGACCGCACCGGGTCGGCGACCGACTCTTCGGTGACGTCGCAGCGGTCGTGACCTCCTCTGAGGGCCACAGGTTTGGCGGCGTTTGCTTGGACACTGCCTCCGGGACGGGCTTCTGCGCCGAACAAGCGGCCGCGGCAGCCATGGTCACCGCCGGGCAGTACAGGATCGCATCGGTGGTGGCCGTATCGCAGGACGAGGAGGGCGCCCTCTACGTCCTGCCGCCGTGCGGCAGCTGCCGGGAATTCCTTCGCCAGCTCGACCCGGCCAATCTCGACGCGACCGTCCTACTCGGCCATGGTCGCGCGCTGCGGCTGCGCGACCTGCTCCCGGAGCACGAGTGGCCCCAACCCGAGGCCGCGACACCGCCGCACCCTCGCTGACTTCCGCTGCAGGTCCCCGCCCGTAGAAGCCCAAGCACAGGTCGCCGTGCCCCCGCGCAGGGGGATCCCTGACCGCTACAGGGCGGTGAACCGGTCTGGCAGGCCGCCGCGTCCGGTGCCGGCCAGGAGCAGGGGCCCGGCTCGGGCGGCGAGCTCGCCGAGCAGGGTGAGGCTGTTCACCGCGGCGGCCGGCTGCACGTCGAGGGGCTGGCCGAGGGCGGCGGCGAGGTCACAGGTGTGCACGGTGAGCTCGAAGGTGCGGGTGGGCAGGTAGTCGCCCAGTCGCATGCCTCCCACCGGCGTGGCCACCACGACGTCGTCCTTGGCGGCGTCGACGCGGGCGAGCACCCGGGCGGTGATCTCCTCGACCGCTTCGGCGGGGTCGACGCCCAGGGCGGCGCCGGCCTTGCGGCCGCGCTGGGCGACCGCGGCGGGATCGCCGGCAGGTGAGGCCAGCACGAGGCGGAGGTAGTCCGCCGGGGAGCTCACCTCGAGCGCCCTGGCCGGGGCGTCCAGGTAGGTCTCGACGGTGACCAGCGCCCGGCTGGTGTGTCCGACGAGGTCGCGCATCGTCCACTCGCCCAGGCCGGGAGCGTCCCACCGGCCGCCTGCTGCGCGAGTGGTGGCGGCGTCCCAGCCCGCGGCCTGGGAGAAGGCGTACTGGGTGCCGGCCCAGTACTCCCTCGACATGGTCGCGCAGCGTACGCCCCAGCGCGGTAGCCGATCCCTTGTGACACAAGATCTTGACTGCAGTCTCAGGCGGCTCGGCGTCCGGCTGCCCGTTGGTTAATCGGGATGGTGAGCAGCGAGTCGATTCGGTGGTCACCCTGAAGCGACCTCCGTTACCAGTTGCCGCCCTTTAGCGGCGCCGGACTTCGGGGACTTGAGCGGGCGTCGCCTTCGGTCGTGCTCGAGCGCTCAGGTGGTGAGCCGGCGGTCGAGGATCGTGCCGGCGGCTGCGGCCAGGGTCAGCGCGGCGCCGGCGATGAACAGGGCGCGGGGTCCGAAGCCGGCGCCTGCACCGGCGAGAGCGGTCCCGGCGGAGGCCGTGGCGACCTTGAGGCCGGCCGAGGACACGAAGACCTGGGCCCGCGCCCCGGGTGGGGAGTAGATGGAGCGGGCGGCAAGGGTGGCGGTAAAGAACGGCGCGTTGCTGGCTCCAGCAAGAGCGAAGGCGGCCACGGCGAGGGGATAGCTGAGAGCCAGCGCGCACAGGCCGAACGCGACCCCCATGAGCATGACGTGCCGAGCGGTCAGGGCCTCGGGTTCCCCTCGCAGCGGGAACGCGGTGACCAGCAAGGAGCCGGCAAGTTGCCCAGGCCGAACGCGGCCCCCAACGTGGCGCCACCTCTGCCACATCCGCCTCCCGCCTGGACGCCACCGGCATGTCACCAGTCGAACCGGTGACGTGGTGGCAGCCTTATGCGCCGGTGATATCACCTGGTCAAGATGGTGACGTGCAGTTCGAGCAGATCGCCGGCAACCTGGCGCTGGATTTCATCGGCACGGTCAGCGAGCGCACCACGAGGCACGAGGACCCAGCCGTGTCGCCCCTTCCGCTGCATGCGGCGGGACATTCAGGAAGAGGCGGTTCAGGGGCGCTTGCGCAGGCGTAGCGAGTCCCAGCTGCCGTCGCCGCCCAGCCGCCGTCGACGGAGAGGGCGTGCCCGTTGACGAAGCCGCTGCGGACCGGGTCCGCGAGAAAGGCGATCGCCTCGGCGATGTCGTCCGGGGTGGCGAAGCGGCCCATCGGCACCCGCGCCTCGATGTCGGCGTCGACGTAGCCGCCGCCGGCCTGGTCGGCCGCGTCCATCTCCGTCTTCACCCAGCCCGGGCAGACCGCGTTGACCCGCACGCCACGCCCGCCCCACTCGGCGGCGAGCGTGCGCATCAGGCCCAGCAGGCCGGCCTTGCTCGCGTTGTAGGCTTGCCCGGTCGGCGATGCCGAGCAGCCCCGCGACCGAGGCCACGTTGACGATGCTCCCCTCGCCGCGGGCGAGCATCAGCTCACCGAAGGCCCGCGAGAGCAGGAACGGCCCGGTCAGGTTGACCTCCAGCACCCGGCGCCACTGGGCAGCGGTGGTGTCCTGAGCGGGGGCGATCGACGAAATCCCCGCGTTGTTCACCAGTACGTCGGCATGACCGAAGCGCAGCTCGACCGCGTCGCGCGCCCGCTGGGCGAAGTCCTCGTCGGCCACGTCGCCGACCAGCGACAAGGTCTCGGTCTCGGCGGCGTCGAGCTCGGCGGCGGCCTCGGCCGGCTCGTGCACATCCACCAGCACCAGGGCGTAGCCGGTCGCCGCGAGCACTCGCGCCGTCCGCCGTCCGATGCCCTGGGCGGCGCCGGTGACCACGGCGACCCGGGGCACTCAGATCTCGCTGGACGAGCCCTCGACGACGTCGGCCTCCACGTCCGCGCGCACCGGACCCGGTGGCTCCGCGTCCTCCGTCGTCCCCGCGGGCCCGGTCATCGGGCGGGCGAGGTTGGCGTGCATCGGCTCGGCGCCGGGGCGCTCGACGTCCTCGTACGGTCCTTCGGTCATGATCGTGCGCCTACCCGTGAGCGGGTCCTCGTACGCCCGGCTGCGGATTCTGTCGGTGCAATACGCTCGAATATCGCCATGTCTGCAGCTCCGGCTTACCGGCTCGTTCGCCGGCGACCGCCCGCCGTCGTCGCGCCGGTGCTCGATGCCGCGCAGTGTTCCGTGGTCGAGCACCGAGGGGGGCCGCTGCTGGTCCTCGCCGGACCGGGCACGGGCAAGACGACCACGATCGTCGAGGCGGTCGCCGCCCGGGTGGCCGCGGGACTGGACCCGGAGCGGGTGCTGGTCCTGACGTTCAGCCGCCGCGCCGCTGCTGAGCTACGAGCGCGCATCGTGGCGCGGGTCGGCGGCACCACCAAGGAGCCCCTCGCTCGCACGTTGCACTCCTACGCGTTCGCCGTGCTCAGACGGGAGGCGGCGCTGCGGGGCGACGCGGCGCCCCGGTTGCTGTCGGGCCCCGAGCAGGACCTGTTGATCCGCGAGCTGCTCCAGGGCGACGTCGACGCGGGCGGCGCCGCGTGGCCCCCGTCGCTGCGCCCGGCGTTGCTGACACGAGGCTTCGCTCAGGAACTGCGCGACCTCCTCCTGCGCTGCTGGGAGCGCGGCGTCGACTCCGAGCGCCTCGACGAGCTCGGGCTCGCGGCCGGCCGCGCCGACTGGCGGGCGGCTGCCCGCTTCTTCCGTCAGTACGCCGAGGTGACCGCGCTCGAGACGCCGGGGGCATACGACCCGGCCGAGCTGATCCGGGCCGTCACCGAGCTCTGGCGGGCCGACCCCGAGCTGCTCGCGCGAGAGCGGGCGGAGCGAAGCGCCGTCTTCGTCGACGAGTTCCAGGACACCGACCCAGCGCAGGTGGAGCTGCTCGAGCTGCTGGCCGGCGACGGGCGCGACCTGGTGGTGGTCGGCGACCCCGACCAGTCGATCTACGGCTTCCGGGGGGCCGACGTCGAGGGCATCCGGCGCTTCCCCGACCGCTTCCGCACGAGGACGGAGGCACCAGCGCCCGTGATCGCGCTGACCTCGTGCCGCAGGTCCGGGCCGGTCCTGCTGGCCGCGTCCCGGCGGGTGGCCGCCCGCCTCGGCGGACCCGTGCGGCACCGGCAGCTGGTGGCCACCGCCGAGGCGGCCGACGGCGAGGTAGAGGTGCAGGTCCTGCGCTCGCGAAGCGCTGAAGCCGCCTGTGTGGCTGCCCGGCTGCGCGAGGAGCACCTGCGGCACGGCGTGCCGTGGTCGCGGATGGCGGTGATCGTCCGCTCCACCGTGGGCTCGCTTCCCGCGCTGCGTCGGGCCCTGGCCGCGGCCGGGGTGCCCGTCGGGATGTCCGCGGACGACGTGCCCCTCGTCGAGCAGCCGGCGGTGCAGCCCCTGTTGCTCGCGTTGCGGTGCACGTTGCGTCGCGAGGCCCTCGACGAGGAGGCCGCGGTCGCCCTTCTCACGTCGCCACTGGGTGGAGCCGACGCCCTCGCGATGCGGCGGCTCCGGCAGGAGCTCCGTCGCCTCGAGCTCGCCGCGGGTGGCTCGCGCCCCTCCGGGACGCTGCTCATCGAGGCCCTCGCCGCCCCGAGGGAGCTGACGGGCCTGCCCGAGCGGGTGCGCCGCCCAGCCGACCGGGTCGTCACCGTGCTCGACGCTGCCAGGAAGGCAGCCTCCGCGGCCGACGCCACCGCTGAGGATGTGCTGTGGGCGGTGTGGTCGAGCTCCGGGCTCGCGGGTCGTTGGCAGCAGCAGAGCCTGGACGGGGACGCCCGCGGCGCCGCCGCCGACCGCGACCTCGACGCCGTCGTTGCCCTTTTCGACAGCGCCGCGCGCTTCGTCGACCGGCTGCCCGCCGCCGGGCCGGGGGTCTTCCTCGACCACCTGCTCGGTCAGCAGATCCCGTCCGACACCCTTGCCGCTCGCGCCCCAGAGGGTGAGGCCGTGCAGATCCTCACCGCGCATGCCAGCAAGGGCCTCGAGTGGGACGTCGTGGTCGTGGCGGGGGTGCAGGAGGGCAGCTGGCCGGACCTGCGGCTCCGGGGGTCGTTCCTAGGCAGTGAGCGACTCGTCGACCTCGTCGCTGACGGCGGGGCCGCGTTCCCAGGCGAGCCGATGTCCCGGAGCGGGGCGCCCACGCTGGCCACGCTTAGCCGGCTGCTCGACGAGGAGCGCCGCCTCTTCTACGTCGCCGTCACCCGCGCCCGGCGGCGCGTCATCGTCACCGCGGTGGCGAGCGAGCGGGAGGACCTCGAGCCTTCCCGCTTCCTCGATGACATCGACCCGCTGCCGGAGCACCTGGCACGCCGCCCGCTGGCCGAGGTGCCCGCGACCCTGAGCCTGGCCGCTCTCGTGGGCGAGCTGCGTCGGGTCCTCCTCGATCCGGCCGAGCACGACTCTCACCGGGAGGCCGCTGCCCAGCTCGCGCGCCTCGCGTCTGCTGGCGCGCGTGGGGCCCACCCGTCGTCCTGGTACGGGCTGGCTGCGTTGTCCGACGACGGGCCGGTGGTCGACGACGGCGCCGTCGTGACCGTGTCGCCCAGCAAGGTCGAGGCGTTCACCCGCTGCGAGCTGCGCTGGTTCCTTGAGCACGTCGGCGGCACCGAGGCGGCGAGCTCCGGCCAGAACATCGGCCTGCTGGTGCACGCCGTCGCGGCTACGGCCGGTGCCGAGGGAGGTGCCAGCGAGGCGGAGCTGCTGCGCCGCTTCGAGGAGCTCGCTGCAGCTGCTGACCTCGGCCGGGGCTGGTCGGCACGCCGCTCCCGGGAGCAGGCCGAGGAGATGGTCCGCCGCCTGGCGCGCTGGCTTGCCGGCAATCCACGCACCCTGGTCGGCACCGAACTCGCCTTCGATACCATGACCGGGCGGGCCCGGCTGCATGGACGCGTCGATCGCCTCGAAGTCGACGCCGACGGTCGAGCGGTGGTGATCGACTTGAAGACCAGCTCGGCCAAGGCCGTCGAGGAGGATCTGCCGGAGCATCCCCAGCTCGGCGCCTACCAGCTCGCCGTCACCGCGGGCGCGTTCGGCGACGAGGTCCCGCGACGTCCCGGTGGCGCCGAGCTCGTCCAGCTGGGCAAGGGCTGCCTGAGCGGCGAGGCGCGGCCGCAGCGGCAGAAACCCCTCGACGGCGCCCCCGACCCGACGTGGGCCGAGCAGCTCGTCCTGCGAGTGGCCGAAGGTATGGCCGGGGCGGCGTTCCGGGCGATGGACAACAAGCAGTGCCATAGCTGCCCGGCGCGCACCAGCTGCCCCGTGCAGGACGACGGACGCCAGGTGAGCCCATGAGCGGAGCTTCCCGCGACGGGGGTAGGCCGCAGCGCCTCGCTGCACGCGACCTCAGCGCACTTCTCGGCCTCGCCACCAGTCCCACCAGGGAGCAGGTCGAGGCAGTGCAGGCCCCGATGGTGCCGCACGTCGTCGTGGCCGGGGCAGGGTCCGGGAAGACCCAGACGATGGGCCTGCGAGTCCTATGGCTCGTCGCCAACGGCCTGGTCGAGCCGCACCGCGTGCTCGGCCTCACCTTCACCCGCAAGGCCGCGGCCCAGCTCGCCGACCGGTTGCGCCGGATGCTCCGCCAGCTCCTGCGGGCACACGAGAACCGACCCTTTCTCGGCGACGAGGTCGTCACCGCGTTGCGCACATCGGAACCGACGGTCTCGACCTACCACGCGTACGCGGCCCGACTCGTCGGTGAGCACGGGTTACGTGCCGGGGTGGAGCCCTCCACGCGGCTGATCCGCGAGGCCGTGGCTTGGCAGTACGCGACGCGGGTGACCGCCGACTACGAGGGCCCGGCCGACGCCCTCGACAAGGGCCTGCCCACCGTTGTCGCCCACGTGCTCACGCTCGCTGGTGAGCTGGCCGAGCACCTCGTGGAGCCCGTTGAGGTACGGCGGCTCTGCGTGGAGCTGACAGCGCGGTTGCGGGACCTGCCGCGGGCGCCGAAGCAGCGCGGCGCCGGCCTCCCGGCGGACCTCACCAAGCTCCTCGAATCACTCGAGGGGCGTCTCGAGCTGCTGCCGCTCGTCGAGCGCTACATCGCGCTCAAGCGGGAGCGGGCCGTGTTGGACTACGGGGACCAGGTGGCGCTCGCTGCCCGCATCGCCCGCGATGACGATGCGGTCGGCGAGCTCGAGCGCACGCGCTTCGGAGCGGTGCTGCTGGACGAGTATCAGGACACCGGCGAGGCGCAGCGGCTGCTCCTCACGTCGCTGTTCGGGGGCCACCCGGTGACTGCCGTGGGTGACCCGCGGCAGTCCATCTACGGCTGGCGGGGAGCCAGCGCCGGCAACCTCGAGCGCTTTCCCGTCGATTTCGCGGCACCCGGCCAGCAGGTGGGCACCGGCGAGCTCACACGCAGCTTCCGCAACGGGCCGCCGGTCCTCGCGGTGGCCAATCGCCTCGCCGAGCGCATCCCCCTGCGCTTCGGCGACACCCCCCTGGTTCCCGGAGCGCCTCGCGAGCACGACGGACAGGTGGTCGCCGCGCTGCTCGACTCGGTCGAGGAGGAGGCCCGGTGGGTCGCCGATCGCGTCGCCGCGCTGCGCGGGCAGGTGCCCTGGGGCGAGATCGCGGTGCTCGCCCGCAAGCGCTCCGCGTTTCCCCGCATCGAGGCCGAGCTGCGGGTCCGCGGCGTCCCCTGCGAGGTCGTGGGCCTCGGCGGCCTCCTGCTCGAGCCCGAGGTAGTCGATGTCGTCAGCACCCTGACAGCAATCGCCGACCCCGGTGCCGGCAACGCCATCGTGCGGCTGCTCGCCGGCCCCCGGTGGCGCATCGGACCCCGCGACCTGGCCGCCCTGGGGCGGCGTGCCAGCCAGCTCGTACTGCCCCCCGACCTGGCCTACGCCCCCCACGTCCCCGTGGTAGCTGGTGACGACCGAAGCCTGCTCGACGCCGTCGACGATCCGGGCGGGCCCGACGCCTACTCCCCCGAGGGCTACCGCCGGCTGGTGGCACTCCGAGACGAGCTGCGGCTCCTGCGCCGGTGGGCGGCACAGCCCCTGCCCGACCTCGCAGCCCAGGCCGCCCGCGTCCTGTGCCTCGACGTGGAGTTGACGTCGCGTCCCGGCGTGCGACCGGGCGACGCGACGGCCAACCTCGACCGGCTCGTCGAGGTGGCGGAGGAGTTCGCCGCCGCCGGGGAGGATCCGGGGTTGCTGGCCTTCCTCGCCTATCTCGACGCCGCCAAGGATCGCGAGCGCGGCCTCGAGCTCGAGGTCGGCGAGCCGGGAGCCGACCGGGTGCAACTGCTGACGGTGCACGCCGCCAAGGGGCTCGAATGGGACGCCGTCTTCGTCGTCGGGCTGGTAGAGAGCGTCTTCCCGGTCGAGGGCCGGCCGGTGGCCGATTGGAGCCGGCATGCCGAAGAGCTCCCCTTTCCCCAGCGCGGCGACCGGGCGGAGCTGCCCGAGTTCGACTTGAGCCGGGCCGGCGACCAGAAGGAGGCCGCCACCGCCGTACGCGCCTTCCAGGAGGACTGCAAGGCGCGCAACCTGCTCGAGGAGCGCCGCCTGGCCTATGTGGCGGTCACCCGGGCGCGCGACCTGCTCACCTGCACGGGCTACTGGTGGGACACCACGGCCAAGCCCCGGGGACCTTCGCCGTTCCTCGAGGAGGTGCGCGAGGCCGCGGAGGAGAGCGGGCAGCCGGCGGGACCGTGGGCGGAGCGGCCGGGCGACGGGACCGTCAACCCGGTCACCGCTGAGCCCGTGGCCGCCGCCTGGCCGTTCGACCCCCTCGGGCGACACCGGCCCTCGATGCAGGGCGCCGCTGAGCAGGTGCTCGAACAGCTCGCGGCCGGGCCGAGGCCGCGCGACGGGAGCGATCGCTGGTCGCGAGACGTCGACCTGCTGCTGATGGAGCACGCCCGTCGCAGTGCGCCGCCCAGCAGGGTCGTGGAGCTGCCGGACACGCTGTCGGTGTCGCATCTGGTCCAACTGCGCCGCGATCCTGCAGAGCTCGCCCGCTCGATTCGCCGCCCGCTGCCCGCTCGCCCCCGCCCCCTCGCGCGCCGGGGTACCCGCTTCCACCTCTGGCTGGAGCAGTTGTGGGGCCAGCTGCGGCTGCTCGACGTCGAGGAGTTGCCGGGGGCCGCCGACGAAACGGCCGAACCCGACAGCGACCTGCTGGCCCTCCAGCACGCCTTCCGGGCCAGCAGGTGGTGGGGCCGCACGCCCGACGAGATCGAGTTCCCCTTCGACATGGTGGTGGAGGGCGTGCTGCTGCGCGGTCGCGTCGACGCGGTTTTCGTCGACCCCGACGGCAGCGCCGAAGTGGTCGACTGGAAGACGGGACCGCCTCCGACGGGAGCGGAGGCCGAGACGGTGGCGGTGCAGCTGGCGGCCTACCGGCTCGCCTGGCACACGCTGACCGGCACGCCCCTGCCTCGCGTCCGGGCCGCCTTCCACTACGTGCCCAGCGGCCGGACCGTACGCCCCGCCGACCTGCTCGACGCTGACGAGTTGGCGGCCCTCCTGCGCGCCGTGCCCATGGTGGAACGAGATGTCGGGTGACCCCCGAGCCGCCGGTCAGGAGTCGACGTCGACCAGGAGGCCGCAGTGGTCCGACACCGCGAACCGCTCGGCCCGGGCGCCGCGGACGACCCCGTCGAAGCCCGAGGCGAGCACGTGGTCGAACTGCGCCCGCGGCCGATAGGACGGATAGGTCGCCACCCGCGCGAGCTGGCGCCACCCGGTCACCCGCCGCGGCAGCGAGCCGGGCAGGTTGAGATCGCCCAGCAGCAGCCGCGGCGGCGGAAACTCCTGCGCCCACCGGGTCACCCGGCGTAGCTGGCGCACGTTCGTCCCCGGGACGAACGACAGGTGGGTGCCGACGACCGTCAGCGGGCCGCCGGGGCCGTCCACCTCGGCCAGGACCGCGGCGCGCGGCTCGTCCGGCACCCGCCGCAGCCGCGGTCGGGGCTGCCCGGGGACGAGCAGCGGCAGGGGCACCGGCGCCGGCGGGAAGCGGAGCACCTGCCAGTTCCGCACCGGCCACCGCGAGATCAGCCCGATCCCGTACGCCGGTCCCTCGCTTGCGTCGGCGTCGTCCCCGAGCACTCCCTCCCAGTGCCCCTCACCGGGGGTTCCGCGCACGGTGGCGACGAAGCGCCAGTCGGCGGCGCCCAGCGCCTCGGCGACCACCGCCGCCTGGTCCACGCCCCCCGAGCGGGGTTGGTTGCGGTCGACCTCCTGAAGGGCGAGCAGGTCGGCGCCGAGCGCCGTGGCGGCCGCGGAGAGCTCGCGCACGTCGACCTGCCCGGTCTGCAACGAGATGCCGTGCAGCAGGTTGAACGTGGCGATGCGGACGGCAGGCACGCGTCGACCGTAGGGGAGCGCTGCGTGCCGAGCATCGCGGCGCGCGACCGGCTGCGCCTCCTCCTACGGTGGGGCCATGACCTCCACCCGATCGGATGCGACGACCGAGGCCGTGCGGGCCTACGTCGCCGGGGCGGGCGACGACTTCGTCCGCGACCTCACCGACTGGCTGCGCATCCCCTCGATCAGCGCCGACCCCGCCCACCGCGACGACGTCCGCCGCTCCGCGGAGTGGCTCGCGGCCGCGCTGGGCAGGACCGGCTTCCCGACGGTGGAGGTGTGGGAGACCGGCGGGCTGCCCGCGGTGTTCGCGGAGTGGCCCGCCGACGATCCCGCCGCGCCGACCGTCGTGGTCTACGGTCACCACGACGTGCAACCCGTCGACCCGCTCGAGCTGTGGGGCACGGCCCCCTTCGGCCCCACCCTCGACGAGACGCCGCCGACGGGCGCGCAGCTGCGCGC
>JALYMT010000050.1 GCA_030773555.1 Actinomycetota bacterium
CCACCAACGTCTGCCTGGACGCGGCGCGCCGGCTCGCGCCGCGCGATGCCGATGGACCTCGCGGGGCCGGTGCCGCCGTCGACCGTCCCCGGCCCGCCGCTGCCGGAGAGCACGTGGGTGCTCCCGATGGGCGGCGACGGGGGCGAGGGCGCGGCGGGCGGCGACCCGGCCGAGCGGGCCGTGCTGCAGGACAGCATCCGGCTGGCCTTCGTCGTCGCCCTGCAGCACCTGCCGCCGCGCCAGCGCGCGACCCTGCTCCTGCGTGACGTGCTCGCCTGGCCGGCCGCCGAGGTCGCCGAGCTGCTCGACACCACCGTCGCGTCGGTCAACAGCGCGCTGCAGCGGGCCCGGGCCACCGTCGCCGAGCTCGACACCGGCTCCGGCGTCAGCGCCGACGCGCTCGGCGAGCAGGAGCGGGTGCTGCTGCGCCGCTATGTCGCGGCCTTCGAGGCGTACGACATCGACGGCCTGGTCTCGCTGCTGCACGAGGACGCGAGCATCTCGATGCCGCCGCTCGCGCTGTGGCTGCGTGGCGTCGACGAGCTGCGCGGCTGGTATCTCGGGCACGGCAGCGCCTGCCGCGGGTCTCGCCTGCTGCCCCTCGTCGTCAATGGTCAGCCCGGCTTCGTGCAGTACCACGCCAGCGAGCAGGGCGGCCACGAGGCGTGGTGCGTGCAGGTCCTCGAGATCTCAGCGGGGCGGGTCGCCCACGTCCACCACTTCCTCGGGCAGGAGACCGTCTCGCGGCTCGGCATGCCGGTCCGGTTGCCCTAGGAACGCCGACAGCCCGGTGAGCTCCGCCAGCCGCGCCACCTCCTCGCCCGCGTCCAGGGTCAGTCGGCCGCGGCACCGACGAGCGACGAGGGCCAGCCGGGCGAGGGTCTCCAGAAGCGCGAGGTCGATCCGGCCGGGAGGGCCGAGCGCCAAGGTCACGTCGGCGGAGGCGAGCCGGCGCGCGACGACATCGGCGAGCGCGGGCAGGTCGTCGTACGTCGTGCGCATCGCCACCGCCGCCCGGTCCCCCATCCAGCGGTAGACCGACGGGGCGGCGCCCACTCATCGGCCGAGGAGCGACGCCTGCTCGCCGGCGAGCTGGGGACGAGGGCCGCTACGACGAGGGCGGGGCGGGGCTGGTCTACCGGTTGCCCTCGGGACCGGTGTCCCCCGAGACCACCGGTGGGGCGTCGTCGCGGTCGAGCTCGAGACCGGCCACCGGATTTCCGGCGGCCGTGCCGTCCTCGACGGGCGCGTCCTGGTCGGCTCGCGGCTGGTCGGGTCCACCCGCGTCCGCGGTCTGCTCGGACATGCTCATCCCCCTGATCGGCCCGCCCTGGCGCCTGGTCGCCTCGGCGGGGCCACCCTACGGGGCGGTCCTCGCCCTACGCCTCCCGCTCGAGGGCGGTGAGCAGGGCAGTGTTGGTCCCCTCCGGCAGCGGGCGGGCGGGACCCATGACCCCAGGATGCACCGGACCTCGGCGGGGCGCCGGGACGTTGTTGGGCGCGCGCCGTACCGTCGGAGCATTATGAGTGTCGTCACCCGGGCCACCCGGCGCCGGTGGGTCACCGTGCTCGCGGGGATGCTGCTGCTGGGCTCCGTGCCCCCCGCCCTGGCCGCCCTGCCGGCCGACGATCCCGCGCAGGGTGCCAGCGCCGGCGAGCTGGCCGAGCGCGTACGCAGCTCCGACGGCGTCGACCACGACGGGCTGGTCGAGGTGCGCGGGCAGTTCGGGCTGCCGTCGCTGCCGCGCCTCGACGAGGTGACGCGGCTGCTCGACGGCACCACGCGCACCCGCGTCTGGTGGGACTCCCCCGAGCGTTGGCGGGTCTCGACCCTGACGCCGACCGGCGAGCGCGACACCGCCCAGACCCGACGCGGCCCCGCGGTCTGGGACTACGAGTCGACCACGACCACGCTGCTGCTCGGCGACCCGGCGCTGCGCCTGCCCCGCGCGGACGACATGCTCCCCCCACAGGCCGCCCGCCGGGTGCTCGGGAACCTCGGCCCGGACGACCGGGTGGAGCGCATCCCGCCGCGTCGGGTGGCAGGGGTCGAGGCCGCCGGCCTGCGGATCGTGCCCGCCGACCGGCGCAGCAGTGTCGCCGAGGTCGACATCTGGATGCACGGGGAGACGGCGCTGCCCCTCGCCCTCGAGCTGCGGGCCGCCGACCGCGAGCAGCCGGTCCTCTCCAGCGCGTTCCTCGCGGTCGGCTTCGAGACCCCGTCGCAGGCCCAGACCGCTGCCGCCCGCCCGCCCGGCGGGCGACTGCGCACCTCGAGCACCCCCGACCTGGCCTCGACGGTCGACCGCTACGCGCCCTGGATCCTGCCCAACTCGCTGGCCGGCCTGCGCAGCTCGGAGGCGCCCCGCGGGCTGCGCGGCGCCGAGACCGTGGGTGCGGCCACGTACGGCACCGGCCTCACCCGGTTCGTGCTGCTGCCCCTGCCGAGCGACGTTGCGGGGGAGGCCATGGGCCGGGCCCGCCAGATCGCCGCGCCGCTGCCGATCGAGGGGGGCGAGGCCCTACCGCTGCACCGCCCGCTGCTCAGCGTGGTGCTGGCCCGCGGCGAGGACAACCTGCACGCCTACCTGCTCGTCGGCACGGTGCAGCCCGAGGTGCTCACGACCGCAGTGCGTGAACTGTTCGCCAACCCACCCGAGGCCCGGTGATCCCCACCTCATGATCCGTACCTCCGGACTGACGAAGCGGTACGGTCCGCTGCTCGCGGTCGACGACGTGAGTCTCGACGTACGCGAGGGCGATCGCTACGGCTTCCTCGGGCCCAACGGCTCCGGCAAGACGACGACGCTGCGCATGCTGCTCGGGCTGGTCTACGCGACCAGCGGCGAGATCGAGGTGCTGGGCCATCCGGTGCCGAAGGCGCTGGGCAAGGCGCTGCCCCAGGTCGGCGCCCTCGTCGAGGGACCCGCCTTCTACGGCCACCTCTCCGGGCGGGTCAACCTCACGCTGCTCGACGCCGCCGGACCAGGCGGACGGAGGCGGACGCGGAAGCCGCGCATCGACGAGGCACTGGAGCGCGTCGGCCTCGCGGGAGTCGGCCGGCGACCGGTGAAGGCGTACTCCCTCGGCATGCGCCAGCGCCTGGGCATCGCGGCCGCGCTGATGCGCCGCCCTCGGCTGCTCGTGCTGGACGAGCCGACCAACGGCCTCGACCCGCAGGGCATGGCCGAGGTGCGCGCCCTGCTCGTCGAGCTCAACGAGCAGGGCACGACGCTGCTGCTCTCCAGCCACCTGCTCGCCGAGGTCGAGCAGGTGTGCACGCGCATCGGCGTGGTCGACCGCGGCCGCCTCGTGCTGCAGGAGGACCTGACGGCTCTGCAGGCCTACACCGGCCACGTGACCGTACGCACCCCCGACGCCGACCGCGCCGTCGGCCTGCTGGACGGCCGGGTGGCCAGCCGCGACGGTGACCGCCTGCTGGTGCGCGCTCCCGACGCCGCCGAGCTGGCGAGCTCCCTGGTCGGGGCCGGGCTGCGGGTGGCCGAGCTCGTCCCGCAGCGCCGCTCGCTGGAGGACGTCGTGCTCGAGTCGACCGGCCCCAGCAGCGACCGGGTCGACGTGGCGACGCCCGTGGGAGCCGGGCGATGACCGCCGCCCTCATCGGGGTGGAGCTCTCGAAGCTCGCCCGCCGCCCGCGGACGTGGGTCAGCATCGGCCTGCTGTGCCTGCTGCCCACCATCGTCGCGATCTTCCTGGCCACCAGCGACGTGGCGCCCCGCCCGGGGGAGGGGCCGGCGTTCCTGTCGGCGGTGCTCAGCAACGGCACGCTCTTCCCCGCCGCCGCGCTGGCCATGGTGCTGCCGGTGTTCCTGCCGGTCGCGGTCGCGGTCGTGGCCGGCGACTCGGTCGCCGGCGAGGCTGGGGGTGGGACGCTGCGCTACCTGCTGCTGCGACCGGTGGGGCGCACCCGGCTGCTGGTCGCGAAGCTGGTGACGGTGGCGGCCTTCGACCTGCTGGCCGTGGTGGCCGTGGCGGTGTCGGGCTACCTGATCGGGACGAACCTCTTCGGCACCGACCCGACCGCACCCACCACCCTCTCCGGGACGGCGCTCGCCCCGCCCGACCTCTTCCAGCGCACCATCCTCACGCTGCTCTACATCGCCTGGTCCATGCTCGGCGTGGCGGCGCTGTCGCTGTTCCTGTCGACGCTCTCGGACAGCCCGCTCGGCGCCGCCCTGGGCGCGCTGGCGGCGCTGGTGCTCAGCCAGGCGCTGGTGACGCTCGAGGCCGCGGCCGCGGTGCGTCCCTATCTGCCCACGCGCTACTGGCTCGCGTGGATCGACTTCTTCCGGGAGCCGATCCTCTGGCACGACATCAGCCGGGGCGTGGGCATCCAGGGGATCTACATGGCGGTCTTCCTGGGCCTGGCCTGGGCGAACTTCGTGACCAAGGACGTCACCACCTGACGTGCGCCGCCGCCCCCGGCCCGCCCGTCAGGGCGAGTCGGTCAGGGCGTCTCGGACAGGGCGTCCCCGTTAGGGCGTCGTCGTCGCGGAGCTCGCGGCGCTGGCCCCCCGGCTGGCCGCGCTGGAACCGGCACTGGCCCCCCGGCTGGCGAGGCTCGACCCGGCGCTCGACGCCCGGCTGGCCAGGCTCGGCGCCGCGCTGGACGCCTGGCTCGCGAGGCTCGAGCCCGCGCTGGACGCCTGGCTCGCCAGGCTCGAGGCGGCGCTCGCCCCCCTGCTCTGCAGGGAGTTCACCGCGCTCGACACCCCGCCGGGGGTCACCTCGTTGCCGCCGCCGCAGGCCTGAAGCGTGAGTGCCAGCGCGGGGGCCGCGAGCAGCACCAGGGCTGCACGGGGCCGGCAGATCGGCCGGCGGTCGGACGAGTCGGAGAAGGGCATGCGGATACCTCGCGGTGAGAGGGCGTCGGATTTCGCCAGCTCACGTGCCCGGGGCGCCGACGGTGAAACGGACGGGCGCGGCGCGGACGGTCTCGCGCAGGTCAGGCGCGGTCGCCCAGGGCCCGCAGGGTGGTGCACTCCCCGGCGGCGGGTGCGGTGTCGAGGCCGGGGCCGAGCGCCCGCAGCACGAGCCCCACGGGCAGCGGGTCGGTCGGCAGCTCGCCGTGCTCCACCCGAGCGCCGGAGCACACCTCCTGCAGCGCGACGTTGACCGCGCCGTCGAGGCGGGCGCTGTCGGGCGGCGTGACGATGGAGTCCGCGGAGGTGTAGAGGCTGGTCCAGCGCGGCCCGTCGGGGGTCTCGTCTCCCCGGTTCAGCGAGACGAGCAGCTCCGAGTCGCGCCGCAGGGCCTGGCAGGCCGCGGGGCACGAGCTCGGGAACAGCGCGGCCGCGGTCGTGGCCACCTCGCTGCCGTGGTGCGGCGAGCCGAGGGTCACGATGCGGCGGGCCTTGTGCTCCCCGTCGTGCTCGGCGACCCAGAGGCGGACGACGACGCCGCCCGCGGAGTAGCCGACGAGGTCGACCGACGGGGCGCCGGCGTCGAGGGACCGGTCGATCTCCCGGTCCAGCGCGTCGGCCTGCGCCCGCAGGTCACCGGTGCCGTCACCGACGGCCTGCACCACCCGCGCCTGCCGGCCGGCCGCCTCCAGGCGGGCGGCCAGCTGTCGCAGCGCCCCCGTCCCGCCGCCGTAGCCCGGGACCAGCAGCACCGGACCGGGACGGTCCTGCGGTGCCGCCGCTCCGGCCGCCACCGACGGGCCGCCGGCCCCGCCCAGGACGCGCGGCAGTGCCAGCGCGCCCACGAGGGCGACGATCAGGAGAGCGCCGGCAAGGAACACCAGACGACGACGGCGAGCCACGCGATTGACGATAGGCAATCGACATGGCGACTCGGTGTCGCGCCGCTACGCCGTGGGCGAGTCTTGTTCAGCCCTTTGCCGAAGCGAGCGGGGTCGTGTCGAGCCGAGCGCGCAGGTCGACCAGCGACTCGTACACCGCGGCCGCTCCGGCCTCCTTCAGCTCCTCGGGAGAGAAGCCACCCGTACGGAGGGTCAAGGTCGCCACCCCGAGCTTCGCCGCCGCCTGGCAGTCGTAGGGGGAGTCGCCCAGCATGACCGCCTCGCCGCCGCCCACCTTGTCGATCGCCACCTTGACCAGGTCGGGGGCCGGCTTGGTCTGCTCGACGTCGTCGGAGGTCGTCCATGCCTCGGCGATCTCCTTGCCGTCGAGGAGGTTGAGGTAGTGGTCGACCTGATGCGCCTTGCCGGAGCTGGCCAGCACCAGGCGGAAGCCGCGCCGCTTCACCTCCACGAGCAGCTCGCGTGCGCCCTCGAAGGGCACGACCTCGCTGATCATCGCGTCGTACTCTTCGGCCCACGCGGAGCGCAGGTCGCTGCCGTGCTCCTGCTCGACCCGCTCGCCGGCGATGGCCGGCACGAACTGGTCGCCGCCCATCCCGATGCCGCGGTGCAGCCGCCAGATCGGGAAGGTGAGGTCGTAGCGGCGGAACGCGCGGTACCACGCCAGGGCGTGCTGGTAGTTGGTGTCGACGAGCGTGCCGTCGACGTCGAAGATCGCGATGTTGGCCATGCGCGACGAGTACCGCGCAGCCAGGGGAGCAAACGGTGACGAGCCGCCCGCGCCGTCGCTCGCGCACCCGATTCGGTCACCCGAGGAGGGGGCGGATCTGCACCGTCTCGTCGCGGCCCGGGCCGACCCCGATGGCCGAGACGGGCGCGCCGATCATCTCCTCGACCGCCTGCACGTAGGCCCGGGCGTTCTTCGGCAGGTCGTCCAGGGAGCGCGCCGCCGACAGGTCCTCGTCCCAGCCGGGCAGCTCCTCGTACACGGGCCGGGCGTGGTGGAAGCCGGTCTGGGTCATCGGCAGCTCGTCGCGGCGCACCCCGTCGACGTCGTAGGCCACGCACACCGGCACCCGCTCGAATCCGGTGAGCACGTCGAGCTTGGTGAGGAAGTAGTCGGTGATGCCGTTGACCCGGGTGGCGTAGCGCGCGATGACCGCGTCGAACCAGCCGCAGCGGCGGTCGCGCCCCGTCGTGGTGCCCCGCTCGACCCCGACCGTACGCAGCCGCTCGCCGTCGGCGTCGAGGAGCTCGGTGGGGAACGGCCCGGCACCCACCCGCGTCGCGTACGCCTTGACGATGCCGATCACCCCGCTGATGCGCATCGGGGCGATGCCCGAGCCGGTGCACGCCCCGCCGGCCGTCGGATTCGACGACGTGACGAAGGGATAGGTGCCGTGGTCGACGTCGAGCAGGGTCCCCTGAGAGCCCTCGAGGAGCACGGTCTCGCCCCGGCCGAGCGCCGCGTTGAGCACCAGGCCGGTGTCGGCGACGTGGGGGCGCAGCGCGTCGGCGTAGCGGAGGTAGTCCTCGACGACCTCCTCGACGCCGATCGCCCGCCGGTTGAAGACCTTCACCAGCAGCTGGTTCTTCTCGCGGAGCGCGGTGTCGACCTTCTGCTCGAGGATCGAGGGGTCGAAGAGGTCCTGCACCCGGATGCCGATCCGCCCGATCTTGTCGGCGTACGCGGGGCCGATGCCCCGTCCGGTGGTGCCGATGCGGTTCTTGCCGAGGTAGCGCTCGCTGACCTTGTCGAGGGTGCAGTGGTACGGGGTGATGAGATGCGCGTTCGCCGAGATGAGCAGGCGGGACGTGTCGACGCCGCGGCCCTGCAGCGCCCGCAGCTCCTCGAGGAGCACGGCCGGGTCGATCACCACGCCGTTGCCGATGACCGGGATGACCCCGGGGGTGAGGATGCCCGAGGGCAGCAGGTGCAGCGCGTACTTCTGGTCACCCACCACGACGGTGTGCCCGGCGTTGTTGCCGCCCTGATAGCGCACCACGTAGTCGACCTGCTCCCCCAGCAGGTCGGTGGCCTTGCCCTTGCCCTCGTCACCCCACTGCGCGCCGACGAGCACGATCGCGGGCATCGTCTTCTCCTCCGGCGGGGGGCGCTGCTCGGGCCGCGCCGAGCCTAGCCGACCTCCCGGCGGCTCATCCCGGACTCGGGCGCGGTGCGGGCGGCGCTCCGCTGAGCGTCGCGGCGAGGCGGACGAGGGCGCCGGCGCGGGCCGACTCGGTCGCCGTGAACGGCGCCCAGCGCCGCTGCAGCACCACGGCCGTGCGCCACAGTGTCACCACCCGCAGCCGGTAGGCCCCCGAGGAGGCCCAGGGCACCTCCAGCCCGTGCACGGCCACCTCGTCGGCCTGGAGCAGCTGCGCGAGCGCGTCGGGCAGCGCCGCGGGGTCGCCGGCGACGACCACGGCCAGCTGGAGCGCCCGGGTGGCCGGATCGACCAGGCCGTGCGCGTCGGCGGGCGCGAGACGCACGTCGCGGGTCCCCGGCCGGTGCAGCGCGGCGCGCAGTTCGGCCTCGGTCAGGGAGCGCGGGGTGCTCAGGGCCAGCTCGTCGACGACGGTCCCGCCGCCTGGGACCGCGTGCACGTCGAGGCCTACCACGTTGGTGTTGACGGCGGCGACGGCGGCCGTCAGGCGGGCCAGCGCCCCGGCTCGTCCGGCAACTCCACGCGCCCGCGCCACAGCCTCATGGCCCACCTCCCGGTCCCGGCGGGCATCCCCGCCCGCGGCCTCAGCATGCGCGAGCGGCGTTTCCGCCATGCTGCGAGCAGATGTCGACCGGGTTCCCCCGCTCGACCGAGCGGGAGGTGCGATGGGCGTGGCGTCGGAGCAGGGGCGCGAGCGACGGCGGCTGCTGGTGGTGACCAACGACTCCGCGGGCAGCGCCGACGGGCTGGCCGACGCGCTGGCGGTCCTCGAGCCGGCCGCCGACGTGCGGGTGGCGGAGTGCCGCGCCCCCTCGGAGCTCGACGGGATCGTCGCCGCCCGCGACGGCCGGGAGCTGGTGGTCGCCGGGGGCGACGGCTCGCTGCACAACGTGGTGCGCACGCTGCGCGACCGCGGGGAGCTGACCCCGGACGACCCGCTGGGTCTGCTCCCGCTCGGCACGGGCAACGACCTCTCCCGGACGACGGGCATCCCGTTGCCCCCGGCGGCGGCGGCCGAGGTCGTCCTGTCCGGCCGGGCCCGCCCGCTCGACCTGCTGCTGGACGACGCCGGCGGGGTCGTCGTGAACGTCGTGCACCTCGGCGTGGGCGCCGAGGCGGCGGCCGCCGCCAGCGAGCTCAAGCCCCGGCTCGGGGCACTGGCCTATCCGGTGGGCGCGGTGGCCGCGGCGGCCCGCACCGGCGGGTGGCGCCTGCGGGTGGAGGTCGACGGCACGCCGCTGTGGGACGGCGAGGAGCCACTGCTCATGCTGGCCGTCGCCAACGGCCGCTTCATCGGCGGCGGCACCCCGCTGGCACCCGAGGCCGACCCCGGCGACGGGCTGGCCGACGTGCTCGTCTCCGCCGCCGTGGGGCTGCTCGACCGGATGTCCTACGCGGTCGACCTGCGCGGCGGCGAGCACCCCGAGCGCGACGACGTGCGG
>JALYMT010000051.1 GCA_030773555.1 Actinomycetota bacterium
ATGGCCGAACACCGCCGATGAAGGACGTCGGTGAGCCGTGTGCGGGAGAACCGCACGCACGGTTCGACGGGGAGGGGCTGGAAACGGAGCACCAGCTACCGCGCCAGCCCCTCACCCAACCAACCTCGCACCGCGGCCACGGCCACCAAAACGCTCGCTCCCACGGTCGCGACGGCGACCAAGACGACCGCTCCCACGGTCGCGACGGCCACCAAGACGACCGTTCCCACGGTCGCGACGGCCACCAAGACGGTCAGCCGCACCGCCGCCACGGCGACTGCGACGGCGACGGCGGGCAGTGTGACCGCGGCGGGAAGCTCGCGGGAGCCTGCGACGCGTTGGGTGTCTGCGGATTCTGCGCCGATGCCGCCTGATCCGGCGGTTCCGAGTTCGCCGATCTCTGCGGTTGTGAGCGGTTCGCAACTGACGTCCGGCAGCCAGCTCGTTCTAGCGGTACTGGCGGTGCTGGTACTTGCCGGCCCGGGGCGGTGGCGGTTGCGCCGCTCCACCGTGTTCGGTTGGGGGTCTGGGACCTTCGTCTTCCTGTGTGAGCAGCCCGGCTA
Source organism: Actinomycetota bacterium (assembly GCA_030773555.1). Classification (GTDB taxonomy): domain Bacteria; phylum Actinomycetota; class Actinomycetes; order JALYMT01; family JALYMT01; genus JALYMT01. The sequence continues at coordinate 564 of JALYMT010000051.1, forward strand.
GCAGCTGAGAGTTCTTCTCAGCACGCGGGCAAGCAGTGCCGGCCAAGTGGCCCGGCACCTTTCACTCACACTTTCAACGGGAGACTCTCTCATGTCTAAGCGCAACTTGTGCCGAGGGCTGGTCGTTTTGGCCGCTCCGGTGATGGTTTTCGTGCTGAGCGATTCAGCGTCTGCAAGCTCATCTTGGGATAGCGGGCAGGCGCAGCGGGCTAGCTATGGTGCTGCCTCGGTGTCGGCACAACCAGTGGCGGTCAACGCCAAGGCGTCGCTGAACAAGCAGGTCACGGCCCGCAAGGCGATCAACGCCAAGGTGTCGCTGAACAGCGGCGCGCTGCTTGCCACGACCCAGCCGGTCCAGGTGACGGCCCGCAAGGCGATCAACGCCAAGGTGTCGCTGAACAGCGGCGCGCTGCTCACTGACGGGGGTAGCTGCTAGCAGCGAGCGAGGCAGGGGGTGCCTCGGACGCCAGTAGTCGTCCGGGGCACCCCGTCCTGGGTGGAGGAAGCGGCTCTTGCGTCCCGAGTCGACACCGCCGCCAGGTCTTTTAGGCCCCTGCCTACACCGAGTGTCTCGTTGTGTGAGGCAGTGGCCTACGGGCTCGGGCTTGGGCTCGCGGAGCAGCGGTCGCAGGTCGGCGCGGAGGCGGCACGGCGCGGCTGGGAGCTCGACCTCGTCGTCGACGACGGCTACTCGGCGAACGACCTGCGCCGGCCGGGGATCGCGGCGGCGCTGGATGACCTCGCGGCGTGCCGGGCCGAGCTCTTCGACGCGGAGCAGCGGGCGGCGCGGGCCGAGGGGACGGTCACGGCCGCGGAGCGGCGAGGATGGTGGCGGCGGTAAGCGGCAGGACAGGAGCCCGGCAGGCTCGCGGAGGCACGCGGCGAGGCGGAGCGGCTGCGCGCGTCGAGGTCGAGCCGCTCGGGGCCGGCCATGACCACGACGACGGGGCAGCTCGTCGGCGTCGGCCTCGTTGAGGGCTAGCGCGGGTGGCGCTCGCGGGTCGCGGCGGCGAGGTGAACTTATGCGGCCTCGGCGGCCGTGGACCTCCCAGGTGACGCGGCGCCGGACGTCGGTGACGGCCTGGTTGGCCAGCGCCACGAGGTGGAAGTGGTCGGCGACGATCCGGGCGTGCGGCAGCGCCTCGCGCACCGCGGCCGGTAGGGCGCGCACGGGTCCATCGCGACGATCTGCACCGCGTCCTTCCCGGCCTCCCCCGCTCATCCAGCCACTGCATCACCGTCAGCTTGGTGCGCCCCGCAGCCTGCCCCAGCAGGCCCTGGTCGCCATGCAGGTCGACGACGTTGGTCTCGAACCGCTCGGTCAGCCGCCACCTGCCGGTCGCTTCGTCCTGCACCCACTTCGGCCGGCCACGCCGGGTCTCGTCGATGCCCAGCACCACGACCGGCTCGGGCTCGGTCAGCTGCGCGTCGGCGTGCCGGACCCACCCGGCGTGCGCGATCGGCCAGCTCATCAACCCCTCACACGCGGTGCTCACCGCCGCACCCTTGCCGACGGCCTGCGCGACGTGCCGGCGCCACCGCCCGGTCAGGCGAGCGCCGGCGGGCACCTCAGCGATCTGCTCGGTGAACGCCTTCCGGCCACAGAGCTTCTCCCGGCAGGCGTACTGCACCTTGTGCCAGCGCACCACGAGCGGCGCTTCGCCATAGGGCAGGTCCCGCGGCCGGGTCGTGCGGCGCTGCCGAACCGAGGCCGAGAACACCCCACACGCCGGGCACGCCGCAGCCGCCTCGTCGTCGGTCAGCACATGCACCACCCGGGTGCCGTCCACACCGCGCTCCACCTCGCGGACCCGCACCCCACCCAGCCCGAACAGAATCGTCGTACCGTCTTGCCTCACTCGTGGCCCCTCAGCTGTCGGCTCCAAAGCACCGCCAGCATCAAGGGGCCACGGGCCTGTCAGGCCCAAGCCGCGATCAACCCAAGATCGTGTCGTTCCCCCTCAAGTTCGAAGAGCCGGGATGAGGGATGCACATGGTGCAGGCCCAGACGAGGTGTGGGTTCCCCGGTTGCGGCGACGAGCGCGTTCCTGCGCCAGTCGGGGCGGGCGACCGTGCGGCCTAATGCGCCGACCTCGGGGCACAACGCGGCGAATGCGTTCCGGGCCCGGCGAGCAGCACAGCAGCCCGCCAGCGGGAGCGAGAGGGACCAGACGGGGGAGCGGCCGGCGAGCCTGGCGGGACTGCGCCTGCGCAGCGTCGCGGACCAGGTGCGTGACGAGCTGGCCGGCCACCGGGACCGGCTCGAGCAGCTGGTCGACGCCGCTCTGGAGTCCTTTGACGAGGCCGGTGATCCCGCGGCCGTGGAGGTCGAGCTGGCCAGCATGCGGGTGGAGATGACGCGGGCGGTGGGGGAGACCGAGGCGTCGCTCGCCGCTGAGCGCCGTGACCGCGCCGGTGAGGAGGAGCGCGCCGACCGCGCCGAGCGGCTCCGCGAACAGGCAGAGAGCGACGCGGCCGCGGCGCGCTCCGAGATCTCGGCAGCCCGCGCGGAGGCCGAGCAGGCCGCCTCGAGGCGGACCAGGCCCGCCGGGAGGCAGACGAGCACCGGGCAAGGGCCGCCAGCGCGACGGCGGCCCGCGATGCGGTGGCCGCCGGTTAGGCGCTCGCCGAGCAG
>JALYMT010000052.1 GCA_030773555.1 Actinomycetota bacterium
CCCGACCGTTCCGATGTCGTCTACAGAACACGCGGCGCTCTCCCTAGAGCCGATCTTGCTAACGGGTTGCTAACAGCAGCGGCGAGCAGTCACGGTCACTGGCGAACACCAGGGCGTGAAAGGTGCACGTCAGCGCGGGTGTCGTGGACATCAGCGGGCATCGGCGGACGCCGCTTCCCGGTCTTACAAACCGGGTCGCTGGTTCGAACCCAGCTGCGCCCACCCTGTCGACGGTGTCGCCCGCGCCGCCGCAGGCGCTACCGAAGGGGCGGCCAATACCGCGAGGGCAGCCGGGGAACTTCCCGGGCGGGCACGGTAGCTGCAGGGGCCAGCGGGGCACGATGCGATCAGCACCAGCCGAGGAGGCACTGTGTCGGATCTGTCCGGGCGAGTGGCCCTGGTCACGGGTTCCTCCCGCGGCCTGGGGTTCCTGCTGGCCCGCGAGCTGGCCCGGGAGGGCTGCCGCGTCGTCATCTGTGCCCGCGACGCAGCCGAGCTGGAGCGGGCGCGCGACGAGCTGGCGCGCGGGGGCGCCGACGTGCTGGCCGTGCGGTGCGACGTCAGCGACCGGCAGCAGGTGGAGCGGTTGGTCGAGCAGACGGTCCAGCGGTACGGCTCCCTCGACGTGCTCGTCAACAACGCCGGCATCATCCAGGTCGGGCCGGTCGCGACCATGACCGTCGAGGACTTCGAGGACGCCCTCGGCGTGACGTTCTGGGCTGGGGTCTACGCGACGCTCGCAGCCCTGCCGCACCTGCGCTCGGCCCGCGGGCGGGTCGTCAACATCACCTCCATCGGCGGCAAGGTGAGCGTCCCGCACCTGCTGCCGTACAGCTGCGCGAAGTTCGCCGCCGTCGGCTTCTCGGAGGGGCTGGCCGCTGAGCTCGCCCGCGAGGGCATCCGGGTGACCACGGTGGTGCCCGGCCTGATGCGCACCGGTTCACCCCTCAACGCCTTCTTCAAGGGCCGGGCGGAGCGGGAGTACGTCTGGTTCACGATCGGTGACAGCGTGCCCGGCCTGTCGATGAACGCGGAGCGGGCGGCCCGGCGGATCGTGGCCGCCGCCAAGCGCGGCACTCCCGAGATCACGCTCACGCTGCCGGCGAAGCTCGGCGCGCGCCTCCACGGCGTGGCGCCGGGGACCGTCACGCGGCTGCTCAGCGTCGTGAACCGGTTGCTGCCCACGGCCGACGCGACCTCGAGGACCGCCGTGCGGGGGGCCGAGGCCCACCGAGCCGTGCGCGGGCCGGCCTTCGACCGGCTGGTGGGATTGACGCTCGGCGCCGCCCGGCGGTTCAACCAGCTCCCCGGGCCGACGGCGGCGCCCCCGCCTCTCAGGAGCGCGGAGGCCGGCCACGGGGTAGGACGGCCGGTATGAGCGAACCCACGCACCCGGGCGACCCCCGTGCTGACACCGACGACGGCGAGAATTCCGGCAGCTCGACCGGCGGCTCGCCGGGCCTCGACCCGCAGGCACAGCCCGTGGCCGGCGGTCAGGCCGAGGGGGAGCCCGCGCAGGGCGAAGGAGCGCCGGACTCGCACTAGCGGCGGGTCACGACTCGACGTACGCGAGACCGATGATCTCCGTGCGCCAGTCTTCGTAGCGGTCGGCTGCCTGCGCGGTCAGGTTGATCTGCTCCGGTGGCCCCTCGTCGCCGTGCCCGAGGACGCGCTCGGCGATCTGCTCGGGCGTAGCGGTGTGGTCGAGGACCGACACGCGCAGCTCCCGCCCGCGATCCGCGCGTACGGCCATCGCCAGCACCCGCAGCAGGGCCATCCGGGCCTGCCGGTCGTCGGGCGTGGAGGCCTGCTCCGGGTGGTGCCCGGCGACGAGCACGACCGCGCCGCCCTCGGCCAGGGCCGGTAGGGCCGCCTCGACCGCGTCGAAGCGTCGCAGCAGGCCGGTGGCGAGGAAGTCCCGTACGCGGGTGATGGCGCTGGAGTCCCGAGGCTGCGTGCGCACCGGCAGCTGGACGTAGCCGTCCAGCTGCTGGTCGCGCACCGTGGCCGGCAGCTCGTCGAGGTCGCTGACCTCGAGAACGGTCGCCTGCCGGTCGCGCAGCGCAGCCGCGACCTCCGCTACTCCCGCGGTCGTACCCGTGATGAGGATGTTCGTCATCCGAGCTGTTTTCCCCGTGCACGGCCGGTGAGCCGCGCCGCTGGCCGCGTCTTCCGGTCGTCATCGACCGCGAAGCACCGCGCTCGTCAGGAGCCCTTCGGCTCCTGCGCCTGCTCGACGACCGCGTCGGGCCCGGGGAAGATGAGGGTCTCGCGACCGCCGCCCTCCCGCACCACGTACGGAGGCCCGCCCCGCGTCCCCCGGACCTCGACGATCTCGACCACCCGGTCACGCTCCCCAACGGTGCGACCGTGGACGTGGAGCCTGTCACCCACCGACGCCTGCATCAGTCCTCCCTCCGAGACCTGCTACCAGGCTGCCGTCCGTACGCTCGAATGGGAAGACGTGGCGGGTCAGTTAGGGACGAGGGATCGGCCGCGGCCTCGTTCCGCTGGGATTCCAGCACGGCGGTCAGGCGGCGAACCGCGGCCTCCAGCTCCTGGATGCGCTCGTCGAGCAGCGGGGCCTCCTCCTCGACGTCGGCCTTGAGGAGGCGGGCGGCGATGGCGGCGGTCACGGCGCCCATGGTGGCGATGCCGACCACCATCAGCACGGCCGCGATCAGGCGGCCTTCCGCCGTGACCGGATAGCGGTCGCCGTACCCCACGGTGGTCACCGTGGTGACCGCCCACCACAGCGCGTCGCCGTACGTGGTGATCGTCGCGTCCGCGGCGTCCCGTTCGGCCTCCAGCTCGACGGCGGCACCGGCCAGGACGACGGTGGCGGAGAGCAGGCCCGTGGTCAGCAGCACCCGGTCGGAGCGGGTGCGTTGGGCGAGGGCGGCGAGGCGGGCGACAGCGACCACCAGCCGCAGGGCACGCACCGCCGGCAACAGCACGGCGAGCAGGTCGACCGGACGGGTGCGGACGAAGCGCAGCCGCTCCTCGGCGAGGGCGACCCGGATGACGTAGTCGGTCGCGAAGGCCGCCCAAGCGAGGTAGTCGATCAGCAGCACGAGCCGGCTGTCGGCATCCGCGGCCGCGTCCAGCACCAGGGCGACCAGCGAAACGACCGCCAGGGCGGTCAGCCAGGGCGCGGTGTGCCGCTCCCATCGCTGCAGTCGCGTCATCCGTGCCCTTCCGTCCCGGACCGCCCTCGCCGCAGCCGCCTGTCGATCGTGGCTCTCTCGGTTCGCGGCGGAACACCGAGCCCTTGCTGGAGAGGACGAACAGTTCACCCTGGGTGTCCTCGCCGAACCCCACTACGCGGCCCACGTCGACCGAGATCGCGCTGAGCCACCACGGTGCCGTTTTGCTCGGAGAGGGCGCGCACCCTTCCGTCGCAGAAGTCGCTGTAGAGGTAGGCGCCGGCGACATGGAGAATCTGGCTCCGCGGTAGACGTAGCCTCCGATGACGGGGCAGCGGCCCCGGTGACGGTAGTCGAGCAGCGGGCGCACCTGGGGCTCCGGCGGCTCGCCCTTGCGCGCCTCCGGCGCCCCTCAAGGTAAGCCCACCCGAGGTGCGCGCCGGCATCTCCGTCCAAGCGCAGCCGGTCGATCTCCTCGACCGCGTTCTGCCCGACGTCTCCTGCCCGCTCGTGCACGCGGCCAGAGCAAGGGCAGTGAGGACCCCGGGGAGGTGGACGCATGGAGCTCCTCGAGGGGTGGGCTCCCGGCGGAGCCTAGCTCGCGGGCGGATCCTGGACGGGAGCCACGTTCGGCTCCCCGTCGTCGGCGCCCGTGGCCGGCCCGGTCACCGGGGGAACCTCGGGCGTGATCGTCGGCTCGCCGCCCTGGGCGCTGTCGTCGAGCTGAGCCGAGGGATCAGCCGCGGAGGGCTCGTTCGCTGGGCCGGTCATGTCTCCTCCTAGCTGGCGTAGAAGGGCTTGCTGTCGCCCTCGCCCATGTCCTCGTCGGGGGTCTGCGTGCCCCGCTCGCCCCGCTCGATCTCGGCGGACAGGTCGCCCTGCCCACCCTGCGGCTGGCCCACGGGACCCGTCGAGGCCGCGTCCTGCTCCTCGCCGGGGACGAAGGTCTTGTCCTGGCTGCCGCCGGTCGAACTTCCGCTGCCACCTGGAACCGTCATGCCCGCCTCCCTACCCCACTCGGGTCGCGCCCTATCGTCCCCGGTGCACCCCGCTCAGGAAGCCGGGCACCCGACCGCGGCCCAGGCCAGGTAGTCGCTCGTCCGGTCGGTCATCGTGCCGGTCAGCACGCTGCCCGCGTAGCGCTGCCATTGGGCGGGCGTGTCGGTCGACGACGGATAGGAGTAGGCGTACACGTCGATGCCGGCGGCGTCCCAGGCTTTTACCCAATCGAGGGTGCCGAGGTTGTAGTGCACGGTGTAGCTGCGGCCGTACTGCAGCACCTGAGCCGCCGTGCGCACGGTCGTGCTGTCGACGAGCGCGGTCCGCAGGCGGGGCGCCGCCGCGCGTACCTTGGTGATCGCGGTGGTCCGGCTCGACTCCACGAGTACGGAGTTCGCCATCCCCAGCCGGTTGATGCGGTCGAGGAACTTCGTCATCTCCCGCGCGGTGGGGGTCACCTTGAGATCGATCACGGCCCGCGCGCCGGCGCCCTTCACCAGCTTGAGCACCTCATAGAACGTGGGCACCTTCTCACCCGCGTACTGCGGGCCGAACCAGCCGCCGGCGTCGTACGTCCGCAGCTGCGTGAACGTCAGGTAGGTCACGGCGCCGCTGCCGTTCGTGGTGCGGTCGATGGTGGCGTCGTGCAGGACGACGGGCACGTCGGAGCTGGTGAAGCGCACGTCGAGCTCGACCGTGCGGGCGCCATGAGCAAGGGCGGCGCGGAAGCGGACAGGGTGTTCTCCGGTGCGACCGCCGGCTCCCCGCGGTGCGCCACCGGGGGAGGAGCGCAGCTGGGCGCCGCGGCGGCCGGCTGCGGGGCGGCCGCCACCCCCAGCAGCGCGAGGGCGAGCGACCGGGCCGACGAGCGCCGGGCTCAGCCGCCGGGTGGTGGCAGGCAGCTGCACAGGTCCCCCGTCACACGACAGCGGCCCGCTGCTGCGGGCCGTTCCGGGTTCCGCCTGATCAGCGTGAGCTTCACGGCCGCCTCGGGCGGTGCCACCGCCACCATCGGAAGCAACCGCAACATCGCCCCGCCGGGGTGGTACATGCTCTTCGCGGTGGACTCCGTCGGGCGTCCCTCGGTCGCCAAGTGGGTGCACCTGACCTGAGCCGAGCACCGGGGCGGGTGACGCTGCGCGGGCCGGTCGGCGGTGCGTGGCGGATAGGTTGAGCGTCGTGCCGCCCGCCCCGCGCCTGGCCGACGTCGTCGCCGTCTTGGAGGAGCTGTACGACCCGCGCTGGGCGGAGCCGTGGGACGCCGTGGGCCTGGTGTGCGGCGACCCCGAGGCCGAGGTGGGCAAGGTCCTCCTGGCCGTCGACCCGGTCGCCGCGGTGGCCGAGGAGGCGCTGGCCTGGGGCGCCGACCTCGTCGTCACCCACCACCCGCTGTTCCTGCGCGGCGTGCACGGCGTCCCCGCCACCACGCCCAAGGGCCGCCTGGTGCACCGGCTCGTCTCGCACGGGGTCGCGCTACACGTCGCGCACACCAACGCCGACACCGCGGCCCCCGGGGTGAGCGACGCCCTCGCGGCGGCGATCGGGCTGGCTGAGCTGCGCCCGCTGTCGCCGACCGCCCCCGACCCGGTCGACAAGATCGTGGCCTTCGTACCCCGCGACTCCGCCGACCGGCTGGTCGACGCCCTCGCCGCCGCCGGTGCGGGCAGCCTCGGCGACTACACCCGGGTGGCGTACCTCCTCGACGGCACCGGCACGTTCCGCCCCGAGCCGGGCGCCCGACCGGCGATCGGCGGAGTCGGCCGCATCGAGACGGTCGCGGAGACCCGGGTCGAGATGCTGCTGCCCCGCGGCCGCCGGCGCGCCGCCGTCGAGGCGTTGCGCGCCACCCACCCGTACGAGGAGCCGGCCTTCGACGTCATCGACGTCATCGAGACGGCGGACCGACCGGGGCCGCGCGGACTGGGCCGCGTCGGGCGGCTCGCCTCGCCGACCTCCCTGCGCGAGCTGGGCCGGCGGGTGGCCGCCGCCCTGCCGGCCACGCCCGCGGGCGTCCGCGTCGGCGGCGACCTCGACCGGACGGTGGCCACGGTGGCGGTCTGTGGGGGAGCGGGGGACTCGCTGTTCGACGAGGTGCGCCGCAGCGGCGCCGACGCCTACGTGACCGCCGACCTGCGCCACCATCCGGTGTCGGAGGCGCTCTCGGACGGCGCGTTCGGCATCGTCGACGCGGCCCACTGGGCGACGGAGTGGCCGTGGCTGGCCGACGCCGCCCGTCGGCTTCCCCGCGCGCTCGGCGAGCGCGGGACTAGCGTGGCAGTCCGCGTTTCGACGATCGTCACCGACCCGTGGGGCGAGCACCTGCCCGCCTCGCACGGCCAGGGGAGTGCCCGCTGAAAGCCGCGCCCGAAGACCAGCTCCGCCTCCTCGACGTGCAAGCCCTCGACACCCGGCTCGACCAGCTCGCCCACCGGCGCCGCACCCTGCCCGAGCACGCCGAGATCGAGAAGCTCGACCGGCAGCTGGCCGATGTCCGCGACCTGCTCGTCGCCGCGCAGACCGAGCGCAGCGACCTCGAGCGGGCCCGCGACAAGGCCGACGGCGACGTCGAGCAGGTCCGGGCCCGCTCCCGCCGCGACCAGCAGCGCCTCGACGCGGGGCAGGTCGGCTCGCCCCGCGAGCTGGAGAACCTGCAGTCCGAGATCGCCTCCCTGGCCCGCCGGCAGTCCGACCTCGAGGACGTCGAGCTGGAGATCCTCGAGCGCCTGGAGAACGTGGAGGCCCGGATCGCCGAACTCGACGCCCGCCGGGACGAGCTGACCGCCGAGCGCGCGGCCGCGGTCGACCGACGGGACGCCACGCTCGCCGAGATCGAGCGCGAGGAGTCGCAGGCCATCCCCGCCCGTCAGGAGCTCGCGGCCCGGATCGAGGCCCCGCTGCTCGCGCTCTACGAGAAGATCCGCGGGCAGGCAGGCGGCATCGGTGCGGCCTCGATGCGCCAGCGCCGCTGCCAGGGCTGCCGCCTCGAGCTGAACATGGTCGAGGTCAACGCGATCCGCGCCGCCCCCGACGACGAGGTGCTGCGCCACGACGAGTGCCGCCGCATCCTCGTGCGCACTCCCGACTCCGGGCTGTAGGCCGTGGCGCGCCGGCTGGTCGTGGAGGCCGACGGCGGCTCCCGGGGCAATCCGGGGCCGGCGGCGTACGGAGCGCTGGTCCGCGACGCGGACACCGGCGAGCTGCTTACCGAGGTCGCCGAGCACATCGGCATCGCGAGCAACAACGTCGCCGAGTATCGCGGCCTGATCGCCGGGCTCGACGCCGTCCGCGGCATCGATCCGGACGCGCAGGTCGAGGTGCGGATGGACTCCAAGCTCGTCGTCGAGCAGATGAGCGGGCGGTGGCAGATCAAGCATCCCGCGATGCGGCCGCTGGCGGCGCAGGCGCGCGCCGCCCTGCCCCCGACCTCCGTGCGCTACCGGTGGGTGCCGCGCGAGCAGAACCGGGCGGCCGACCGGCTCGCGAACGAGGCCCTCGACGCCGCCGCCGCCGGGCGGCCCTGGACCCCGCGGGGCGGGTCGCCGGCTCCGGTGGTCGACGAGGCCGAGGTCGAACCCGCGCCGCAGAACGCGCTGGTCGGCTGGGCCACGGACCTGGGCGAGCCCACCACCTTCGTCCTGCTGCGCCACGGCGCCACCGTCCACACCGTCGACAAGCGGTTCAGCGGTGCCGGCGGCGACGATCCGTCGCTGAGCGACGAGGGGCGCCGGCAGGCCGAGCGGGCAGCGGCAGCCCTGCTCGCCCGCGGCGGGGTGGACGCCGTCGTCTCCTCCCCGATGCGTCGCGCCGTGCAGACCGCCGCGGCCACGGCCGGCGTACTCGGCCTCGAGGTGCGCCTCGAGGAGGACTTCCGCGAGTGCGCCTTCGGCGAGTGGGACGGGTGGACCTTCGCCGAGGTGCAGGAGAAGTGGCCCGCCGAGCTGGCCGCCTGGCTCGCCGATCCCGCGGTCGCCCCGCCCGGCGGCGAGTCGTTCGAGGCGGTGGCCGCGCGGGTGCGGGCCGCCCGTGACCGGACCATCGCGCGGTACGCCGGGCGGGCTGTCCTGGTCGTCAGCCACGTCACCCCGATCAAGCAGCTCGTCCGGCTGGCCCTCGGCGCCCCGCCGGCCGCGCTCTACCGGATGGAGCTCGCGCCGACCTCGCTGTCGATCGTGCAGTGGTACGCCGACGGCAACGCCTCCCTGCGGCTGTTCAACGACACGGGGCACGCCCCGAGCGGCTGACGGCGGGGCGCGGCCGGGCGCCTCGTACGCTCGCGGAGTGCCTCGCCGCAAGCTCCGCCTGCCGCGGGGGGACGGCGAGGCGCTGCGGGCCGGATTCGCGCGCATCCGCCGGGAGCTGCGGCTCCCGACGGAGTTCCCGCCCGAGGTGCTCGCCGAAGCGCAGGCCGCCGCGCGCCGGCTCCCCGCCGGCGAGGACCGCAGCGACCTGCCGATGCTGACCATCGATCCGCCGGACTCGCGCGACCTCGACCAGGCGATGTACCTGAAGCGGCGGGGGCGCGGCTACCGGGTGCACTACGCCATCGCCGACGTCGCGGCCTTCCTCGCACCCGGCGGGCCGCTCGACCGCGAGGCGCACGCGCGGGGACTCACGCTCTACGCCCCCGACGCGAGCATCCCGCTGCACCCACCGGTGCTCAGCGCCGGCGCGGCGTCCCTGCTGCCCGGCGAGCTGCGGCCCGCCCTGCTGTGGACGCTCGACCTCGACGCCGACGGTCAGCTGGTCGCCACCGACGTGGGCCGCGCCCTGGTGCGCTCCCGGGAACGCTACGACTACGAGACCGTCTCGGAGCTGCTCGCGGCCGGGCGGGCCGACGAGCGGCTGCTGCTGCTCGGCGAGGTGGGCCGGCTGCGCGAGCGCCACGAGCGCGAGCGGGGCGCGGTCACCCTGCCCACCCCCGAGCAGGAGGTGGTCGAGCAGGACGGTGGCTTCGCCCTGGCCTACCGCGCGCCGTTCGACGTCGAGGGGTGGAACGCGCAGATCAGCCTGCTGACGGGCATGGCCGCCGCCGCCCTGATGCTCGCCGGCCAGGTCGGCGTGCTGCGCACGCTGCCGGCCGCTCCGCCCGAGGCGGTCGAACGCCTGCGCCGCACCGCCGACGCCCTGGGCGTGCCGTGGCCGCCGGAGATGTCGTACGCCGAGCTGCTGCGCGCCCTGGACC
>JALYMT010000053.1 GCA_030773555.1 Actinomycetota bacterium
GCGCAGCGCCCCGGGGGCGTCGAGGTCGTCGGCGAGCCGGGCGCGCACCTCCCCCAGCACCGGCGCGGCGGGTGGCCCGTCGGGTCGCGCGACCGCCGCCCGCCACCTCGCCAGGCGGCCGCTGCCGGCCACCAGGTCGTCGTCGGTCCACTCCCAGTCGCTGCGGTAGGGATGCGCGAGCAGGGCCAGCCGGATCGCGAGCGGGTCGACGCCGTCGCGGCGCAGGGCGGAGACGAACACCAGGTTGCCCCGTGACTTCGACATCTTCGCGCCCTGGAAGCCCACCATGCCCGCGTGCGCGTAGGCGCCGGCGAACGGCGTGCCGCCGCTGAGCACCTGCCCGTGCGCGGCGCCCATCTCGTGGTGGGGAAAGGTCAGGTCGGAGCCCCCGCCCTGCACGTCGAAGCTCGCCCCCAGGTGTTCCAGGGCGATCGCGGTGCACTCGACGTGCCAGCCCGGTCGGCCCCGCCCGACGGGGCTGTCCCACGCCGGCTCGCCCGGACGCTCAGCCCGCCACAGCAGCGCGTCCAAGGGGTCCTTCTTGCCCGTACGGTCGGGGTCGCCGCCCCGCTCGGCGAACAGCTCGAGCATCCGCTCCGGCCCCAGCCGGGAGACCGAGCCGAAGCGCGGGTCCGCGCTGACCGGGAAGTAGACGTCGTCGTCCACGTCGTACGCGGCGCCCCGGCTGCGCAGCTCCTGGACCGCGGCGGCGATCCGCGGGACCGCCTCGACGGCGCCGACGAACGCCGTGGGTGGCAGCACGCGCAGGGCGGCCATGTCGTCGCGGAACCGCTCGGTCTCGCGTTCGGCGAGCTCACGCCAGTCCTGCCCGTCGCGACGGGCCCGTTCGAGCAGCGGGTCGTCGACGTCGGTCACGTTCTGCACGTAGCGCACGGCCAGGCCAGCGTCGCGCCAGGCCCGATGGAGCAGGTCGAAGGCGACGTAGGTGAACGCGTGCCCCAGATGGGCGGCGTCATACGGGGTGATGCCGCACACATACATCCGGGCCTCGCCGCCGCCCGCCGAGAGGCGCCGCGCGCCGGAGGCGCTGTCGTGCAGCGAGGGCACCGACCCCGTCCCGGGAAGTTCGGGCAACTCGGGGCCCGGCCACGCGCGCATGCCCGGCAGCCTAGGTGAGGGGGCGCTCAGAAGGGCGGCCACGGGATCGCCGGCCAGCCCTCGGCCGGCTGCGGATGCCGGCAGTCCTCCAGCAGCCGCTTCACGCGCTCGACGGTGCGCGCCACCTCGCCGGCGGTGAGGAGCTCGCGCAGGGCGGCGCCCAGGCCACCCCGCCCCTCGTCCAGCTCGACCCACAGCCGGCGCAGCACCTCGGCGTCCTCGCCGGGCAACCGGCGACCCGCCCAGCCCCACAGGACCGTGCGCAGCTTGTCGTCGGTGTTGAAGCAGACGCCGTGGTCGACGCCGTAGACGTCGCCGCCGGGGACGGGGAGCACGTGCCCGCCCTTGCGGTCGGCGTTGTTGATCACCGCGTCGAGGATCGCCATCCGCCGCAGCGCCGGGGCGTCGGCGTGCCCGAGGGTGACGGGCTGGCCGCCCCCGCCCAGGGCGTCGAGCACCCGCAGCCATCCCCGCGGCAGCTGACCCCGCGGCACCAGGTCGACGAGCTCGAGGTCGGGGTCCACGTCGATCCACAGCTGGCACATGCCGCTGCCGAACGGGCCGTCGCGCAGCACCGTGGGCGGCACCAGGCCCCAGCCGGTGGCCTCGGACACCAGATAGGCCGCCCGCTCGCGGGCAGCAAGGGTGCCGTCGGGGAAGTCCCACAGGGGCCGCTCCCCGGCCACCGGCTTGTAGACGCACCCCGCCTGCACGCCGTCGAGCTCGACGACTCCGAACAGGGTGGCGTTGGAGGCGTCGACCAGCCGGCCCTCCACCGAGATCGTGCCCTCGCTCAGCAGGCGCAGCGTGTCGATCACGTCGAGACCTGTCACGTCGTCCAGTGTGGCCGCGGCGCGGCCCGCCGCACCTCGGGCGGGGCGGCACCGCCGCGGTCGTTAACGGCGGTAGCCGTTCATCCGCGGGCAGATGTGACCCTGCGCGTCGAGCGGCAGGCTGCAGAACGGGCAGGCGGGCCGGCCGGCCGAGACGACGGCGAGCGCCCGCTGGGCGAACGCGCGAGCCACCGGACCCGGAAGCCGCACCCGCAGCAGGTCGGGCCCGCTGTCGTCCTCCTCGTCGGCCCCCTCGTCGGCGCCCTCGTCGGCGCCCTCGTCGGCCCCCTCGTCGGCCCCCTCGTCGGCGCTGACCGCCTGCGCCTCGATCACGAGCTGCTCGCTGTCGGGGTCCCACGCCAGCGCCATCGTGCCGACCCGGAACTCCTCGAGGATGGGGCTCTCGAGCGGCGCGCGGTCGTCGAGATCGTCCGGGCGCAGCGCCGGCACCGCCGCCGTGCCGGCGCTGCGGCGCACCACCTCGTCGAGCAGCTCCTCGATGCGCTCGGCCAGGGCGCTGACCTGCGCCTTCTCGAGGGCGACGCTGGTGACGCGGGTGCCGCTGCGCGCCTGCAGGAAGAAGGCGCGACTGCCCGGCTCGCCGACCGTGCCCGCGACGAACCGCTCGGGCGGGTCGTACTCGAAGACCTGTCGGGGCATGTGCAGCACCCTAGGTCGGATGTCTACGTGCCCGGGCCGGCGCCGCCGCCGACGACGGCGTCGCCGGCGGCGCGGCGGGCACGCCGGCCGCGGCGCTTCGGCGGCATCAGCGCCGACACGTCAGCGCCGACGTCGTTGAGCCGGACGACGAAGGGGCGCAGCGGCGTGTAGTTGATGATCGTCATCGAGCAGGGGTCGACCACGACCCGCTGGAACTGGTCGAGGTGCACGCCGAGGGCGTCGGCGGCGACCGCTTTGATCACGTCGCCGTGCGAGAGCGCCACCCACACCGCGTCCTCGCCGAGACGCGCGTTCCAGTCGCGGACCGCGTCGACGGCGCGCAGCTGCATGTCGCGCATCGACTCGCCGGGGAAGCCGTCACTGGAGGGAAAGGTGACGGCGCTCGGATGGGCCTGCACGACCCGCCACAGCGGGTCCTTGGCCAGCTTCTTGATCTCCTTGCCGGTCCAGTCGCCGTAGCGGCACTCCCCCAGCCGCTCGTCGGTGGAGACGTCGGTGGCGAGACCGCCCGCCCGGCCCTCGACCAGGGCGGCCGCGGTCTGCCGGCAGCGCTCCAGCGGACTCGAGACCACCGCCGCCAGCGGCACCGCTGCCAGCCGGTGGGCCAGGGCCGCGGCCTGCTGGCGGCCGGCGTCGTCGAGGGCGACCCCCGGAGACCAGCCGGCGAGGACGCCGGCGGCGTTGGCCGTCGTGCGGCCGTGACGGACGAGCACGACGGTGGTCACGCGACCCGACAATAGGGCTCCGCGACGGAGGAGTGCGCTGCTCAGCGCAGCCCGCCGCCGGCGTGCAGCAGCTCGAGCAGTCGCCCGTGCGGCAGCGCCGGGACGCGTCGCCCGTCGCGCCCGAGCATCTCCTCGTTCGCGACCAGCGCGTTGAGCACGGCCTCCTCCACCGCCTGCACGGTCGCCTCGTAGAAGGGATCGACGTGCCCCCAGGGCACGAACCGGAGCGTGTCGTAGCCGGGCCCGCTGCCGTCGGCGGCGGCGTCGACGGGGTCGACGGGGAAGGCGCTGTTGAGCGCGCCGCGGTTGGCGGTGGAGAAGGCCAGGAAGATGTCGCCGGAGAAGTGCGAGCCGGAGGTCCCCGTGCGGCCGAGCCCGAGCGGCACGCGGCGGGCCAGCGCGGTGCACTGCGCCGGCAGCAGCGGAGCGTCGGTGGCCACGACCACGATGGCCGACCCCGCGCCGGCCGGCGCCAGGGATCGCGCGGTGTCCTCCATCGGGTTGTCCTCGCCGAGGTCGCGCCCCACGGGCACGCCCGCCACCCGCAGGTCCGACCGGCTGCCGAAGTTCGCCTGGCAGAACGCGCCCACCGTGTAGCGGTCGGGTCCGTACGCGACTTGCCGGGAGGCCGTGCCCGAGCCCCCCTTGTAGCCGTAGCAGGTCATGCCCGTGCCCCCACCCACCGAGCCCTCCTCCACGGGGCCCGCGGTCGCCGCGTCGATGGCCGCCTCGGCCGCCTCGGGGCGTACGGAGTTGCGGTTCACCTCGTTGAGGTAGCCGTCCCAAGTCTCGCCCACCACGGGCAGCAGCCATTCGCGCGCCAGCTCCGGGGAGTGGCGGGCCACCCAGTCGATGGTGCCCCGGTGGCAGGCGCCGACGGCGTGCGTGTTGGTGATGGTCATGGGCAGCGTGAGCGATCCGGTCTCCTCGATCCAGGCGGTGCCGGTCATCTCGCCGTTGCCGTTGAGGGCGTACCAGCCGGCCGCACAGGCCTCCCCGACGCCGTCCCTGCCTCGCGGGAGCACGGCGGTGACGCCCGTACGCACCCCGGCGCCCTCGATGAGGGTGCGGTAACCGACCTCCACGCCGGGGACGTCGGTGATCGCGTTCCAGGGGCCGGGCTGGCCCGGCAGGGCGATGCCAAGTCCCCGGGCGCGCGGGCGACCGGCGGGGGTGCGGACGTGCGGGGGCGGGGGCGGGGAATTCATGATGTCCCTCCTGCCGCGGCGAGATCGCGCCGAGCCGCGGCGATGCGAGCAGGGTCCCAGCCCACGCGGGGCACGGAGTCGAGGAGCAGCCGGGTGTAGGGCTGCTCCGGGGCCTGCAGCGCTCGGGCCGTGGGGCCGGCCTCGACCGCGCGCCCGCGGTGCAGCACGAGCACGCGCTCGGTGACGTAGCGCACAACGGCGAGGTCGTGGCTGACGAACAGGTAGGCGACGCCGGTGTCGCGGCGCACGTCGGCGAGCAGGTTGAGGATCTGCGCCTGGATGGAGACGTCGAGCGCGGCGACTGCCTGGTCGAGGATCAGCACCCGCGGGGTGGACGCCAGGGCGCGGGCGATCGCGACCCGCTGACGCTGCCCCCCGGAGAGCTCGCGCGGCAGCGCCGACTCCTCCCGGCTGCCCAGCCCCACCTGGTCGAGCAGCTCGCGCACCCGACGGGCGCGGGCAGGGGGATCGAGGTCGAAGTGCAGGCGGAGCACCTCGTCAAGGCAGGCGTGCACCGGGACGCGCGGGTCCAGGGAGAGGTAGGGGTCCTGGAACACCATGGTGATGGCCCGCGCCCGGGCGAGCCG
>JALYMT010000054.1 GCA_030773555.1 Actinomycetota bacterium
GCCCGCAGCAGCAGCTCGTGCAGCTGACGTACCGACTCGTCGCGCTGGGCGCCGTCGGAGCGCAGCGCGGCCAGCCACCGCGAGTTGTCGGCGTTGCGGCCCGCCTCCCGGCGATCGCCGTCGTCGGCTCCGGCCTCCTGCTCGGCCGCGCCGGCGGCGGGCACCCAACTCACCTGCTCGCTCCCGTCTCGTCGAGTGGGGCCAGGATGCGCGCGGCCAGCGGCGGCGGGCAACCTCGTTCGACCAGCTCGAGCAGGGCGTGCAGATCCCAGCGCCGGTCGCGGGCGAGGGCGGCGGCGAGCGACCCGTCGAAGCCTCCGGCCAGCAGCTGCTGCTGCCGCCACCCGACCACATCCGCGGCGTGGCCGTCGACTGCTGCCTGCGGCGATGTGCTGTGCATGCCCGTTGAGTGTCGTGCCCCCCACGGATCCTTACCCCCGCTTCCCGTTCTCGAGGAAGCAGGTAAGAGCCGGGGTCCGGGCGTCACTCACCGGACCAGCAGCACCGGACGGCCGGCAGGGCCACCGACGGCGGGAGACGCAGCAATGACGACGCTCGACACCACGGTCATCGTCGGCGCCAGCCTGGCCGGAGCGAGCGCCGCCCGGACCCTTCGCGAGGAGGGCTTCGACGGGCGGATCGTCCTGCTCGGCGACGAGCCGGAGCTGCCGTACGAGCGGCCGCCGCTGTCGAAGGGCTACCTCACCGGAGAGACGCCCCGCGGGCAGGTTCACCTGCACGACGCGAGCTTCTACGTCGACAACGACATCGACCTGCGGACCGGCGCCCGGGTCACCGCGCTCGACCTGGCCTCGTCGCACGCCGTGATCGAGGCGGGGGAGCGGGTGCGGTTCGACCGGCTGCTGCTGGCGACCGGGTCCTCACCCCGACGCCTGCAGGTGCCCGGCGCGGAACTCGACGGTATCCACTACCTGCGCGACCTGGCTGACGCCGACGCGCTTCGGGAGGGGCTCGTGCGGGGCGGCCGGCTCGTGGTCATCGGCGCGGGCTGGATCGGCGCGGAGATCGCCGCCTCGGCTCGGCAGCTGGGCCTGGACGTCACCGTGCTGGACCCGGCGCCCGTGCCGCTCGCGCGGGTGCTCGGCCCCGAGGTCGGCTCGTTCTACCGCGATCTGCACGCCGGCCACGGCGTGCAGCTGCTGCTGGGCGCCGGACTGGCCGCCTTCGAGGGGGACACCGCCGTACGCCGGGTGGTGACCGCCGACGGGCGGCGCCTCGACGCCGACGTCGTGGTCGTGGGGATCGGGGTGACGCCGCGCAGCCAGCTGACCGAGCGGGCCGGGCTGGTCGTGGACGACGGCGTCGTCGTCGACGAGTTCCTGCGCGGCAGCGACCCCCGGGTCTTCGCGGCCGGCGACGTCGCCCGCGCCCGGCACCCCTTCTACGGCGAGCACGTGCGGGTCGAGCACTGGGGCACCGCGCGCGACCAGGGGTCAGTGGCCGCGCGCAACATGCTTGGCCACGACAGCCCGTACGACGCGCTGCCGTACTTCTTCTCGGACCAGTACGACACGGGCATGGAGTACCGCGGGCGCGCGATCGACTGGGAGCGCGTCGTCTTCCGCGGCGACCCGGACAGCGGGCAGTTCCTCGCCTTCTGGCTGCGGGACTCCCGCGTGCTCGCCGGCATGAACGTCAACGTCTGGGACGTCGGCGACGGGGTCGAGGCCCTCATCCGGTCACGTACCGAGGTGGATCCTGACCGGCTCGCCGACCCGGACGTGCCGCTCGGGGCGGTGTCCGCGCAGCCGGTCGCCGCGGGCGGCAAGACCGGTCGCGGCGGGCTCGGCGGCTTCGTCGCCGGCCGGGTGAACTACGTCCGCCGCTTCGTCGCTGACCGCTTCACCCCCGCCGACCCCACCCCCGCCGCGCAGCTCGCGCACGGCGAGGGTCGCGTCCTCGACGTCGACGGCGAGAAGGTCGCGGTGTACAAGGACCCGGCCGGTCAGCTGCACGCGGTGTCGCCGGTGTGCACCCACGCCCGCTGCCTCGTGCAGTGGAACGCCGCCGACACCGCCTGGGACTGCCCCTGCCACGGCTCCCGCTTCGACGTCACGGGCCAGGTGCTGCGCGGCCCGGCCAAGAAGAACCTCGTTCGCAAGCAGCTGCCCACCCCTCAGCACCTCACCGAGGAGACCCGATGAAGAACCGGTATCCGGTTCAGCTCGTCGCCCTGCCGGCCGGGGTCGCCGGATGACCGCGACGAGCGGCCCGGCCACCCTCGGGTCACCCCGCTGCGCGCGGTCACGGCGCCGCAGGCGGGCGCGCCGGCCGGAGAGGTGGACCTGGTCGGCGCGGCGCGGGCCGTCTCGGACCTCCTGCTGGCACTCGGGGAGGATCCGCACGGCGCGCACCTCGCCGACACCCCGCGGGGTGTCGGCGTCGTGCTCGAGGCCGAGCATGCGTGCATGTCGCTGCGGGGCGTGCGCGCTACCGGCGCGCGTACGACGACGTCCGCCCTGCGCGGCCGAATGCGCGAGGACGGGCGAACCCGGCAGGAGTTCCTCGCGTTGGCCACTGCATGACGACGACTTCCGGCCCGGACACGAGCACCGGACGCCCGCGGTATCTGCCCATCGCCGACCACGGCCTGATCGGCGACTGCCGTACGGCCGCCCTGGTGGGGGTTGACGGCACCATCGACTGGTACTGCTGTCCCCGCTTCGACGCGCCCAGCGTCTTCGCCTCGATCCTGGACGCCGAGCGCGGGGGGCACTTCACGCTGCGAGCCGACGGTGAGGCCACGACCCGGCAGTTCTACTTCCCGGACACCAACATCCTCATCACCCGCTTCAGCACTCCCGACGGAGTGGGCGAGCTGCAGGACTTCATGCCGGTCGCCGAGGACTTCGGGGACGAGACCCACCATCGCCTCGTACGCCGGGTGGTCTGCGTCCGCGGAACCATCCCGTTCACCGCCACGGTGCGCCGCGCTTCGACTACGGGCGCGAGCCGCACCAGCTGCGGCTGCAAGACGGGCACGGGATCTTCGAGACGCCGTCGTTGACCCTGACGCTGGCCGCGACCGTCCCGCTCGTGCGCGACGGACAGGACGTACGCGCCCGGTTCGTCCTGCGGGAGGGCGACTGCGCCGCCTTCGTCCTGGACTCCGCGCCCGACGTGCCCGACGCGCCCACTTGTTCCACGGCGGAGGCGGAGGAGCTGTTCGAGCGGACCGTCGCCTTCTGGCGCCGCTGGCTGAGCAGCTCCCGCTACCGGGGTCGGTGGCGGGAGATGGTGCACCGCTCGGCCCTCACCTTGAAGCTGCTCAGCTACGCCCCCACCGGGGCGATCATCGCCGCCCCGACCACCAGCCTCCCCGAGCAGGTGGGCGGGCAGCGCAACTGGGACTACCGCTACGTCTGGATCCGGGACGCGGCGTTCTGCGTCTACGCCCTGCTGCGGCTGGGGTTCACCGCCGAGGCGCGCGCCTTCATCGACTGGCTCGCCGAGCACGTGCACGACCGGGGCGACGGTCCGTCGGGTCCGCTGCAGATCATGTACGGGATCGACGGGCGCGCCGAGCTACCGGAGCAGGAGCTGGGCCACCTCGAGGGTTATCTGGGCTCGGGCCCGGTGCGGATCGGCAACGGTGCGGTCGACCAGCTCCAACTGGACATCTACGGCGAGCTCATCGACTCGATCTACCTGGCGAACAAGTGGGCCGAGCCGATCTCGGCGGACCGGTGGGACGCGGTGACCCGGCTGGTCGACTGGGTGTGCGAGCACTGGGACCAGCCCGACGAGGGCATCTGGGAGACCCGCGGCGGGCGCAAGCCGTTCACCTACTCCCGCCTGATGTGCTGGGTCGCGATCGAGCGGGCCGTCCGGATGTCGCGCCAGCGGGGCCTCCCTGCCGACGAGCAGCGCTGGCTGGCCGCCCGCGACGCGATCTACCGGCAGATCATGACGCGTGGCTGGTCGCAGGAGCGGGGGGCCTTCGTCCAGCACTACGACGACGACGTCCTCGACGCCTCCGTGCTGATGATGCCGCTGACGAAGTTCCTCGCCCCCACCGATCCCCGGTGGCTCGCCACCCTCGACGCCCTCGGCGCGGGCCTCGTCGCCGACTCCCTGGTCTACCGCTACGACCCGGCGGCCAGTCCGGACGGGCTGCTCGGGGAGGAGGGCACGTTCTCGATCTGCTCGTTCTGGTAGGTCGAGGCCCTCGCCCTCGCCGGCCGGCTCGACGAGGCGCGGCTGGCGTTCGAGAAGATGCTCACCTACGCGAACCACCTGGGCCTCTACGCCGAGGAGATCGGCCCGGACGGGGAGCAGCTGGGGAACTTCCCGCAGGCCTTCACCCACCTGTCCCTGATCAGCGCTGCGTACAACCTCGACCGCGCCCTCGGCTAGCGAGTCCGGTTCTGCCTCGACAGGTAAGAGCCGGGAGCCGCCCTGACACCAACGCCACGGAGGGCACGTCTCTAGGAAGGGAGTGGGCGGTGCGAGACAGGAGCAGGCGGTCTGCCTGGCCTCGCTCGGCTGTGCACGCGCACGCACGGTCAGTCAAGGACGCGGTGGCCGCCGGAGCGGTGGCCGCGGCGGTCAGTGGAGCTCCCTCGACGGTTCACGCGCTGCTTACGGGCACTGATTCGCTCGAGGCGTCCCTGGCCGCCGGATCGCTACTGCTGGGTGACGAGCAGCGGTATGACCGGCTGCTCGCCGCGGCGGTCCTGACGCATCTGGGCCTGTCGTTCGGGTGGGCGCTGCTCCTCACGCGCCTCCTCCCCCCGCGGCGCACCGTCCTGGCGGGAGCTGCGGCCGGCGCCGGAATAGCCGCGCTGGACCTCGGGCTGGTCGGGCGTCGGTTTCCTCGGATCCGCTGCCTGCCCGCCCTACCCCAGCTCGCCGACCATGTCGCCTACGGCGCCATCGTGGGGGCCGTCCTGGCCGGCCGCCGCCGACGGCGCGGCTCCCACCCGTCGATCCGGTGGGGGGGTCCGTCGTGAGGCCGCGGCCGCACCTCTTCGTGTCGCCGGCCGCAGTGGAGGAGTTCGACCTTGGCCGGCGTTGACGTCATGGCGAGACGTGCCCTGCCTGCGGCCCCGGCTCGGGTGTTCGAGTTCCTCGCCGACCTGCACAACCACTGGCTCCTGCAGGACCGGTTCGTCGAGCTGGGCGGGCTCGACGGTGACGAAGGCAGCACCCCTCTCGGCGGGCAGGTCCGGCTGAAGGGGCCAGTCGGCATCCGTCGGGAAGCCCGCACCCGTGCCCTGTCCGCTCGACCACCCGGCCAGGGCGTGCCCGAGAGGCTCCTCGGCCGGGCGGACGTCGGGACGGGCACGACCGGCCGGATCAGCTGGGAGATCGATGGTGACGGGGACGGGTCGGTGGCCACTCTCGCCGCGGTCGTCGAGCGAGCATCGCTGCTCGACCGCGTGCTGCTCCTCCTCGGCAGGTGGTGGCTGCAGCGCACGTTCGACCAGGCACTGGTCAACCTCGACCGAATCCTGACCGTGGCCGCTCCTGCCCCCGTCGCGGGCTCCATGCCTCACCCCCGAGCTGGGAAGAGGCAGGCCCAGTGCTGATCAGAATCGACAAGCGTCGGGTCACGAACGCCTTGGCGCGCTTCATCGTCAACCCGGGCATGCGGAAGGCGCTCGCGCTCGGGATCGCGCCGCCCGGCTACGCCCTGCTGGAGACCACCGGTCGCAGGTCCGGCCTGCCACGGCGCACCCCTGTCGGCAACGGGCTCGACGGGGACACCTTCTGGATCGTCGCCGAGCACGGCCGCCGGGCCGCCTACGTGCGCAACATCGAGGCCAATCCGCGGGTGCGGGTCAAGGCGAACAGGAGGTAGCGCTCGGGGACGGCCTACCTCCTGCCTGAGGACGATCCGATCCAGCGGTAACGCCTGATCGGCCGCAAGTTCAACGCCGCCGTGGTGTGCTTGATGGGCACGCAACTACTAACGGTCCGGGTCGATCTCGACGCTCCCTCCAACTTTCGTATGGCAGAAGTGCTGCACGTCAAGTCACCTCAGACGAGAGAGGAACCCCCTGGATGAACGCAGGCCTGTCAGCTCGTGATGCTCACCTGGCCCGCCCTGCCCTTCGGCGCGCCTCGTCCGTGTGCGTGTTCGTCGTGCTGACCCTGGGGCTGGCCGGATGCGGAGATCCGGACGGCGGCGGTGGTGGTGGCGGGGGCGGCTACGTGGCGCAGCAGCAGGTGACGCAGGCACGCGTGGCCAGGACCCAGTAGCTCCAGCGGGCTGCCCCGGAAGGCTTCATCGGCGTGCACATGGACCTCGACGGGAAGCTGAGCGCCGCACGGCCCCGACCCAGCGTGCGAGCGGCCTCCGTCATGATGATCTGCGGCTGGCCGGTAGTAGAAGCACGGAGGCGGAGCGATAAGCAGAGGGGGCTACGGCACGCTGCTCAACAGGTGACGTCGGCGGCAGCTTGGTCAGCGCGCTCAGCTTCGGCCTCGAGATCCTCGTTGGACTTCTCGGCTCGCTGGCTACGCAGCGTGCGTTCCTGACCCCCTCGGCCGCTTGGTTGGCCCGAATGTCCCAGGTAGGCGGGACGGTGCCACCGACCTCCCGCAAATCGTCGCTGGCCATGCGCAGATCCTCGACGCGAGACTCCACGTCGTCAGCGGCGCTGTCTACGTCGTACGCCGCGGAGTCGAGGACGCTGACGGCTTCGTCTACCGCGGCATAGGCCTCCTCCGCCTTCGCCAGTGCTTCGTCTTGCGCCGCGCAGCCTCTCGCGCGCCGGACGCGCGCGACCGCGGCAGCATGCGTTGCGACGGCCTCCTGAAGCGCCGTAAGCCGGCCCGGGACATGCCGCTGCTTTTCCGTCAGCGTCGGCTCGAGCTCGTCCAGCGCGGCCAGCGCCTGTCCAGCCCGCTCGGCCGTTTCCGCCTGCACTGTCCGCGCCCGCTCCTCGGCTCGCTGCTGGGCCGCGGCGCGCTCCTGCTCCTCGCGCTGCTGGGCCGCGGCTACCCGCGCGGAACGCACTCGGTCGCGCACCTGGGCGAGCGCAGCGTCATAGGCGGCGGGGTCGGAGCGGGAGAACGCGACCGAGCGCAGCGTGCCGTCCCGCTGGGGCAGCTGCAGGGTGAGCTCGTCCCCGCGCAGGGTGCCCAGCCAGGTCTGCCCGATCAGACCCCCGACCTGCAGGCTGACCGCCTCACCGGTGCGCGTGCCGGTCACCGAGGCGTTGCTTGCCTGCACCTCGTTGCCGCTTGTCGTCACGCTGGCGTTGGCGACCTGCACCGAGCCCTGCGGCTGCCCGCCCTGGCCCGGCGTCCAGCGCAGGTACCAGCACCGAGGTCTCGTCGGCGGCGAGATAGCCAACCGGGGCGGTGTCCTGCCGGGCAGCAGTAGATGCGGCCGAACCGGAGGTGGGCACCTCGGCAGTCGAGCAAGCCGGCAAGACCAGCGCGAGAATCACCGCCAGTGCGGCGGCCTGACTTCGACTCATCCCCGACGCCCTCCTCACTTCCCGGCTCTCGACCTCGATCGTCCGAACTGTAGGAACTCACAGGGCAGGACTGCATGTGCCTGAACCGGCAGGAACTGATCGACGCCCTCGGCCTTGAGAGCACTCGAAACAGCGGGTTCCGGACACCCCTGCCGCTCGGCACATCGTGAATCCGTCCCGCCGGCACTGTTGACTTCCGTCGCGTCCGCAGCCTCGTCCGATGGAACTTGGGTGGGCCGAACGGCTCGCGGCCAGGCCCGTCAGCGCAGCGCGGGGGTGGCGAGGACGTCGGCGAGCGCGGCCAGGGTCTCGGGGACGGCGCGGTAGTAGGACCAGACGCCGCGCTTGTCGCGGACGAGCAACCCGGCGTCGAGGAGCACCTTGAGGTGGTGGCTGACCGTGGGCTGGGTCAGCCCGAGGGGCTCGGTGAGCTCGCAGACGCATGCCTCGCCGCCCTCATGGGCCTGGATGAGCGACAGCAGGCGCAGCCGGGCCGGGTCGGCGAGGGCCTTGAGCAGCCCGGCCAACCGCTCGGCGTCCGGCGCGGACAGAGGGGCGCGGGCCAGCGGAGAGCAGCAGGCAAGCGCCTGCAGGCCGGGGTTGTTCGGCGCGTCGTCCCGCTCCGTCGACTGGGTCACCGGCTCAGTCTGCCTCAGACGATTGACATCGGTCTATGTCTGCGGCAAGGTCATCCCATCGACGAGTGTCGATTCGTTGGGACTGAGGAGCTGGGATGAGCAGGGTGCAGCTGGCCTTGAACGTGCGCGACGTCGACGCTTCGGTGGCGTTCTACCGGTCACTGTTCGGCGTCGAGCCGGCCAAGCGCCGCCCCGGCTACGCGAACTTCGCGATTGCCGAGCCGGCGCTGAAGCTGGTGCTGATCGAGGATCCGGACGTGCGCGCCCACGGCGTCATCGGGGCGCTGAACCACCTCGGCGTGGAAGTCGACACCCCCAACGAGGTGAGCTCGGCGACCAAGCGGCTGTCCGGGGAGGGCCTGGACACCCTCACGCAGGACGCGACGACGTGCTGCTACGCCGTGCAGGACAAGGTGTGGGTGCACGACCCGGACGGCGCGCCGTGGGAGGTCTACACGGTGCTCGCCGATGCACCAGGGGAGACGAGCGTGTCCCCCAGCGGCTGCAGCACCAGCGACGGCGCCTGCACTCCCAGCGGCTCGAGGCGCTCTCACCAATGACCGCAACCATCCGCAAGGTCTTCGCCGAGCTCGTGGGCAGCGCCCTGCTCGCCGCGACCGTCGTAGGCAGCGGCATCGCCGCGCAGACACTGTCCCCGGACGACGTGGGCCTGCAGCTGCTGGAGAACGCGCTGGTCACCGGCGGGGTCCTCGTCGCGCTGATCCTCGCCCTCGGCCCGGTCTCGGCTGCGTTCAACCCGGTGGTCACCCTCGCCGAGCGGGCACTGGGCGCGGTCACCAGCGCGCAGGCGGCCCTGTACGTCGCGGCGCAGGTCGCCGGCTGCTGTGCGGGCGTCGTCCTCGCGAACCTGATGTTCTCCCTGCCTGCAGTCGCGCTCAGCGGCCAGGATCGCGGCGGCGGGGGCTTGTGGCTCGGGGAGGTGGTCGCCACCTTCGGCCTGCTCGTCGTCATCTTCGGCGTCCTGCGTTCCGGGCGGCGGGCCTCGGTCGCCTACGCCGTCGGCGGCTACATCACCGCCGCGTACTGGTTCACCAGCAGCAGCAGCTTCGCGAACCCGGCCATCACTCTCGCCCGCACGTTGTCCGACACGTTCGCCGGCATCGCCCCGTCCTCAGCGCCGATGTTCGTGCTCATGCAGCTGCTGGGCGGCGCCCTGGGCCTTGGTGCCGTCCTCGTGCTGTACCCCCGCGCCGCCCAGCTCGCCGAGGATCTTCTCCGCCTCGGTGACGACCAGACCGAGCCCCGCACCCCGGCGACCCCGGCTGCACGGACAGGAGCCTCCGCATGACCTCCCCGACAACGCCGGCGAAGCCAGCCGACCCCGGGAGCCGCCCCATGGTGCTGTACGCCTGCATCCACAACAGCGGCCGCTCCGTCGCCGCCCTCTACCTGACCCGTCGCTACGCCGGTGACCAGCTCGAGGCGTGCAGCGCGGGCAGCGAGCCCGGCGGCGGCGTCAACCCCGTCGTCGCCCAGGTCCTCGCCGAACGCGGCGTCCCCACCGGTGACCACGCCCCAGCCCTGCTCACCACCGACGGCGTCGCCGCCGCCGACGTCGTCATCACCATGGGCTGCGGGGAGACCTGCCCGATCTTTCCTGGCAAGCGCTACGAGGACTGGCCCGTCGAGGACCCCAAGGGACAAGACCTCGACTCCGTCCGGCGCATCGTCGACGACATCGACACCCGCGTGCGCGCCCTGCTGGCCGACCTTGGCCTGGCCGTCCCGGTCGAAGCACGCGTCAACCCCCCGGAGTGGTCCTGACACTGCGAGTCGTGCTGCTGATCAGCCCGTAGCCGGCGGCGAGGAGCAGCAGGACGCCGCCGAGCAGGTACACCGCGCGGACGTCGACGGCTTCGGCGAGCACCCCGCCGATGCCGAGGGAGGCGAGCCTGCCGGTCTGCCAGAGCAGGTCCATAGCGGCGAACACACGCCCGCGGAGGCGGTCCTCGGTCTCCGCCTGCAGCAGGGAGTTGAAGGTGACCGAGCCGGTCGAGGTCCCGATGCCGTAGGTGAGGAGCCCGGCCGCAGCGACCGGTAATCGGGTGGTCGCCGCGAGCACGAGGTCGACAGCGCCTCGCAGCCCCAAGGGCCCGAACACGAACAGCGGCCGCCGGGGATCGCGGACGAGCCGCAGCAGAACGAGCGGCCCGAGTGCGGCGCCCGCCCCGATCGCGGCGAGCAGCATCCCGTAGCCCGAACCCGTGACTTCCAGCTGCTCTCGGGCGTAGACGACGAGCAGCGCGCTCGTCGCCCCGGCGGAGAGGGCAGCGAGCAGCTGAGCAACGGCCAGGGCGCGCAGGAGCCGATGCCGGACCAGGACGCCGACGCCCTCGGCCGCGTCGCGCAGCAGCCGAGGGCGTTCCCGTGGGGCAGGGGCAGCCGGAACCGGCAGGCCGCGCAGCAGCAGGGCGCTGACCAGGTACGAGACGGCGTTGATGGCGAAGCCCCAGCCGAAGCCGGCCGTGGCCACGAGCAGCCCCGCGAGCGGGGCGAGGGCGATCTGGGACAGGACTGCGGCGGTCCAGATGCCGCTGTTCGCGGCGACCAGCTCGTCCTTGCGCACGACTGCCGGCAGGACCGACCCAGCCGCGGGGTTGAAGAACACCGTCCCTGCCGACACCCCGAACGCGACCGACAAGACCAACGCCAGATGGTCGTGGCCCGCCACGAGCAGTCCGACGAGGCCGGCGCGGGCCACATCCGCCGCAAGCATGACCTGCACCCGGGGCAGGCGGTCGATCAGCGACCCCGCGAGCGGCGCCAGCAGCAGCACCGGCAGGATCTCGGCGGCGACCACAGCGCTCACCCCGAGCCCCGAGCCGGTCAGCTCGTACACCAGCAGCGCGAGGGTGACGGTGTTGACGATGTCGCCCCACTGCGACACCGTCCGCGCCGCCCACAGCCGCCGGTAGCCGGAAGAGGCGAAGACGTCCCGGAGCCCCGGCCGCTCGGGAGCTTCGCGGGTCAGAGCGCGCTCCTTCCTCCTGGGGCCGGACGTCTCGAACCCCGGGGGACTGGCCTATGTTCCACGTCGACCGTGACTCCGACCCGAGGAGAGAGACGTGCGCCCACCCGTGCCTCCGTTCACCGAGGACACCGCCCGGCAGAAGGTGCAGGCCGCCGAGGACGCCTGGAACACCCGCGACCCACAGCGGGTAGCTCAGGCGTACACACCGGACATCGTGTGGCGGAACCGGTCGGAGTTCCTGACCGGTCGCGAGCAGGTCGAGGCGTTCCTGACCCGCAAGTGGGAGCGCGGACGGAACTAAGCGCTGCGCAAGGACCTGTGGGCCTTCACCGGCGACCGCATCGCGGTGCGCTTCCAGTACGAATGGCGCGACACCGAGGGGCAGTGGTGGCGCTCCTACGGCAACGAGAACTGGCAGTTCGATGGTGGCGGCTACATGCGCGCTGGGAGGCGAGCATCAACCACGTCGCGATCGAGGCCTCCGAACGGCGGATCACCGGCCCGCGCCCGGAGTCCGAGCGCGGGACCGGGATCCCTCTGGAGTAGCCCCGTGCCGGGAGCTCCTGCCGTCCTCGTCCCACGCAGCCAGCAGCTCGCCCCTGGAGGGGTTGCCCAGCCAGCGCACCCGGCCGTCCAGGACGTATGTCGGGGTCCCGACGAGCCTGGCGGGAGGCACGTGCCCGGGCGGGAGCCGGTCCAGGTCCAGCACCTCGACCACGGCGGGCGGACGGCTACGCCGCAGATCCGTGGCTAGCTGCGCCGCTCGAAGGCAGCCGGCGCAGCCGCGGCTGACGTAGATCTGCAGTCGAGGCGCGGCCGGCGGCACCGGCTGGTGAGACTCCTCGGTTGGCCGGCCACGTCCCGCTGGGTCAGCCACGGCGACGCCTCACGCGCGGCGGCGCAGCATCAGACTGGCCACCGCGCCCAGCAGCAACCCGTAGATGACGTGTCCGAGCAGGCTGTTCAGAGCCATGTTGTCGATCATGAACATGGGCATGCCCATGCGAGCGGGCATCAGCACCAGCGGGCCGAGCACCCACAGGAGGACGCCGTAGCCGGCGCCGAGCAGAACTCCGCTGCCCACGCCCTTGACCAGCCCGCCGAGCAGGGCACCGAAGGCCGCGCCGAAGAACGCCGAGATGAGCAGGTGGACGACCCAGCCGACCGCAGGCGAGCTGCTGCCCACCAGCCCGGCGATCATGCCCATCATGCCCATCATCTGCATCATCAGCCCGAACACCACCCCGCCGACGAGGCCACCTGCCACCCCGGCACCCACCCGCTGCGCCAAGCCGGCGCTGCCCTCTCTCGCTGTCGTCCCGGCCGTCCGCCCTGCCGTTGTCGCCATCGCGATCTCCTTCCGTTGGTGAACCGTCTCTCCGGACGCTAGGGCCGGCGGCTGCGCGCCTTCTGTGTCCGGGAGCACACTTGCCCGCGGAAGTCGGTGGCACAGTGACCGTCGGCGTGCACGAACGCAGGATGGGTCGATTCCGATGACCGGACGGGCAGCGGGTGGGTCGCAGCAGTCGGCGGCCCCGGTGTTCTGCCTGTCCGAGGTGGAGATCTTCCAGGACCTCTCCGATCAGGAGATGTCGGACATCGCCGCCCGCGCCCCGATGCGCACCGTCCCGCCCGGGACGCTGCTGTGGTCCCCGCACGAGCGGCACAAGGTGCTCTTCATCGTCAAGGCCGGGCGGGTGCGCATCTACCGGGTCTCCCCTGAGGGGCGGCGGCTGACCCTGGCGGTCCTCGGTCCGGGTGCCCTGTTCGGGGAGATGGACCTGATCGGGCAGCGCATGGGCGAGGGGTTCGCCGAGGCCGTCGAGGCCAGCGTGCTGTGCCTGATGAGCGAACAGGACGTCCGGGGCATGCTGCTGGCCGACTTCCGCATCGCGACCCGCATCATCGAGGGCCTGGGCCGGCGGCTGGCCGAGGTCGAGCAGCGCCTTGCCGACACGGTGCTCAAGACCGCGCCGCAACGGGTCGCCGCCGTCCTGTGCAGGCTCGCCACGGCGCCGGCAGAGGCGGGGCTGTTCGCTCGCCGCGGCTCCGAGGTCCGCCTCACCCACGAGCAGCTGGCCGACCTGGTGGGGACCACTCGGGAGACGACGACGAAGCTGCTCGGAGACCTCCGCGACGCGGGCCTCGTCAGGCTGCGGCGTGGTGGCATCGTGGTGCTCGACCGCGACGGGCTGCGCGCCGCCGCAGAACACGGCTGACTTCCTCACCGGGACCATCACGAGGACCGCCCCCGGCGTTTGTCGCCTCCGCTCCCCCCGAGCACCGCCGGTGCTTGTTGACGTGCCCCTCGCACCTGGTGCACGATCCGGCGTGTCCGAGTGACGACAGCAGGAAGCCGGTGTGATTCCGGCGCGGTCCCGCCACTGTGATCGGTGAGCGAACCCCAGCATGGCCACGGCCCCTTGTGGGCGGGAAGGCCGGGGCGAGCATCGACCCGAGAGCCAGGAGACTGCCCGTCACTTTCTTCCACCGGGGCGTGGTCACCCCGAAGGAGGCTCCTGATGCTTTCGCGTGCTCTTTTTCCTCAGCGTCCTCGCACGCACGTGGCCGCTGATGAGCCTGCGCGCGGACGGCGAAGGGGGCTGATGCGGCCCCCGCTCTGGCTGCTGGTGGTCCTGGCATTGCTGCTCGCGGGCTGCCAAGGCAAGCCGGCTTCGCCTGGAGGGTCTACAGCGGTCGGGGGGGTGTTGCGCGTTGGTACGCCCTTCATGAGTCAGCCGGACCCGGTGCGCGGCGGGTTCAACGCCGTGCAGTTCGGCCTGGCTGAGACCCTGATGCGGCTGGACAACGAGTTGCAGCCGCAGCCGTGGCTGGCCACCTCGGTCCAGCCACGCTCGGCCACCACCTGGGCAGTGACGCTGCGCGAAGGCGTGACCTTCCATGACGGCGCCGCTGGACGCACAGGCGGTCAAGGCCTCCCTCGAGCGCGCGATCGAGCTTTCGGCGTCGGCGAAGACGCTGCTGGGTGTGAAGGCCATCACGGTCCAGGACCCTCTCACGCTGTCGATGACCACCGAGACGCCGACCCCGAACCTTCCCGGCCTGCTGACCGAACCGTCGACGGCGATCGTGAACGCCGCCGCGGCCAAGACGCAGGGCGAGGCATTCACCGACAGACCGGTCACCACCGCCATGTTCCGGGTGGAGCGCTACGAGCTCGACCGTGAGCTGGCGGCCGTGCGCTACGACGGCTACTGGGGTGGGCCGGCCAAGAGCGAACGTCTGATGGTCAGCGTCCTGCCCGACGCCAGCGCTCGGTTCCTCGCCTTGCAGAGCGGCCAGCTCGACGTCGCGTTCGACATTCAGCCCGAGAGCGTCCGTCAGATCGACGGCGATAAGCTCAGGGCGGTCCCCGCCGAGCCGGTGGCCACCATCTTCGCCTACCTCGACCAGGCGCAGGCACCACTCGACGACCCTCGCGTCCGCCAGGCCCTCGCCCACGCCGTCCCCCCGCGCGACGCCGTGGTCGACTCGGTCCTGCGCGGACAGGGCCAACCGGCCGCGGGGATCTTTCCGCCCGCAGTGCTGCAGTGCTCGGTGGACCAGCCGTACCCACACAACCCGGAGGCGGCCCGACGGCTGCTGTCGGCGGCGGGCTACCGCGACGGCGACGGTGACGGCGTCCTGGAGCGGAATGGCAAGCCGTTGGAACTGGTGCTGTTGTCCTACCCGCAGCGGCCCACGCTCACCCCGACGGCCGAGATTGTCCAGTCCGCGCTGGCCTCGGTCGGGGTGAAGGTGCAGATTCGCGTCGTCGAGCAGATCAACGAGGCGCTGGAGCGCGGCAGTTGGGAGGCGGCGATGTACTTCAACAACCTCGCCTCGACCGGTGACCCCTACGGCTCGCTGTCCCGGTTCTTCCGAACTGGCGGAGACGCCAACCGCGGGCGATACAGCAACCCAGCCGTCGATCGCGACATCGACCGGCTGCGGGCGCTGACCGATCGGGAGCAGCGCCAGAACCTCGCGTGCCAGATCGAACGCGAACTGGCCCGGGACGTGGCGGTCCTGCCGCTGGCCTATCCGAGCTACGTGTACGGCGTCGCCTCGCCCGTGGTGGGCTTCGACACGGCTCACCCCTACTTCCTGTACTTCATGACCAGCGAGATCGCCAAGGGGTAGGGATCCGGCACGGAACGGACCGAAGCGACCTGGCTGTGGCCGGCTACGTCCTGCGACGACTGCTCGCTCTCGTCGGCATCCTGTTCGGAATCTCGGTCATCACGTTCGGGCTGACCGCGCTCGCCCCCGGTGACCCCGCGTACGCGGTGCTGGCGCTCGAGCAGCCCGGCGGCACGCCTTCTGCTGCCGAAGTCGCCAGCAAGCGTGTCGAGCTGGGCTTGGACCGACCCGCTCCGACGCGGTACCTCCGCTGGGTAGCCGGCGCGTTACAGGGCGATCTCGGGCTTTCCTATCGCTCCAGGCAGCCCGTCGCCGCCGAGATCGCCGGCCGCGTCCCTGCCACCGCGGCGCTCGCCGGAGCGAGTCTCGCGATCGCTGCTCTGGTCGGTCTGCCGCTAGGGATCCTCGCGGCGACCCGGAGCGGCTCCGCCTGGGACACGGCGAGCCGCGTGCTCGCCCTGCTCGGTGCGACCACGCCGACGTACGTGCTGGGCCTGCTGCTCGTGCTGGTCTTTGCCGCCCAGCTGAACGTCCTGCCTGCGTTCGGCTCAGGAACGCTGCGCCACCTCGTGCTTCCGGCGGTGGCGCTGAGCGCGGGCCCCCTCGCGCAGATGGCCAGACTGAGCCGCGCCGGCCTGCTGGAGGTGCTCCGCCAGGACTACGTGCGGACTGCCCGGGCGAAGGGTCTGTCCGCGCGTCGAGTCATCCTCGTCCACGCCTCACGTGTCGCTGCGCTGCCGGTCCTCACCGTTGCCGGACTCAGCGCCGGGCAGCTGCTCGGCGGGGCAGTCATCGTCGAGACGATCTTCAGCTGGAACGGTCTCGGCAAGTACGGGGTCGACGCGATCTTCCTGCGCGACTACCCCGCAATCCAGGGGGTCGTGCTCTACGCCGCGGTGGCCGTGGCGCTGGTCAATCTCCTGGTCGACCTCGCCTACCCGGTGATCGACCCCCGGCTCCGGTCCCTCGGCACAACGTGAGCTGGCGGCAAGCCCGGGTCAGGCGCGAGGGAGAGACGACGCGGCCCGGATCTCACCCCGCAGCCCAGGCACCGCTGCTGCCGGCGAGCGTGCCAGCGCTGCTACAGCCGGCTCGAGGGTTGCGGAACCGGTTCCATACCCCGATGACGCTTGCGGCGCTCTGCGTGATCGTCCTGGTTTTCCTGGCCGCCGTGGCGGCGCCGCTGCTCGCGCCGCACGACCCGACCCAACAGCAGCTACCGCACGCCTTCAGCCCACCGAGCGCCGAGTATCTGCTCGGCGCGGACCACCTTGGGCGCGACGTGCTCAGTCGCCTGCTCTACGGCGCCCGGGCGACCCTGGTCAGCGCGGTCGCAGTGCTCGGCCTCGCGTTGCTCATCGGGGTGGCCGTCGGGGGAACCGCCGGTTTCTACGGCGGTTGGATCGACGCGCTGCTCATGCGGCTGGCCGATGTGCTGCTGGCATTCCCCACCCTGCTTCTCGCCGTCGCGGTGGCGGGGACGCTCGGGCAGAGCCTGCTCCACGTCGTCGTGGCGCTCATCGCCGTCGGCTGGGCGGGATTTGCCAGGACCGTACGGGGGCTTGTGCTCGTGTGCCGGGAACAGGAGTACGTCCTGGTGGCCACGGCGCTTGGCTCCTCCCGCCGGCGCATCATCACCAGAGAGATCCTGCCGAACGTGATCGGCCCGGTGATCGTGCTCGGTTCGCTGGACCTCGGCAACATCATCCTCAGCATCGCGGGCCTGAACTTCCTCGGCCTGGGCGTGCAGCCGCCGACCGCCGAGTGGGGGGCCATGATCCGCGCGGCGCAACCGCACCTGCAAACCGACCCGCAGCTGCTGCTCTCCCCCACCGCCGCCATCGTGCTCGTCGTCCTCAGCGTCAACGTTCTCACTGACGGCCTGAGAGACACGTTCGACCCGACGAGCTACCCGTGACGAAGAGCGGAGCGTGCCGGTGGGACTAGAGGTACTGGCAGACGGTGGCGGGAACGCAGCTGGCGGGCTCGACCACGGCGGCCGCGTCCCGCAGCCCGGCGACGATGCCTCGCAGGGCCAGCAGGTCGGCGATCTGCGCGTCGAGGTCGGCCAGCCGCGTGCCGAGCAGATCCTGGACGTGCCGGCAGGGCGCCCGCCCCGCGTCGCGCACGGCGAGGACCTCGCGGATCTGGGCCAGGGTCAGCCCGGCGGCTCTGCCTCGCCGGATGAAGTCCAGCCGGGCAACCGCGTCGGAGGTGTAGTCCCGGTACCCACCGGACGTGCGCTCCGCGGCCGGCAGGAGTCCGACGTCCTCATAGAAGCGCAGGGTCTTCGTCGTGGTGCCGCTGACCTCGGCGAGCTCACCGATCCGCATGTCCCTCTGCAACATGCCCGGTCGGCTTGACCTTCCCCTGCACTGGAACGTGCAGCCTGGTCCCTGCACACGAGTACAGCCTGGGAGGCGCCCCCATGGACAGGAACGACGGCTACGACGTGGACCTGGCGGTGGTCGGCTCCGGCGGCGCTGCGATGGCCGCCGCCATCGCGGCGCGGCAGGCCGGGGCCAGCGTCGTGCTCGTCGAAGGGGGCATCCTCGGCGGGACGTGCGTGAACGTCGGCTGCGTGCCGTCCAAGACGCTGCTGGCCGCCGCCGGGGCTCGGCATGCGGCGCTGACCAACCCGTTCGCGGGTGCCCCGACCAGCGCCGAGGGCGTCGACTTCGGCGCGTTGGTGGGGCAGAAGGACGAGCTGATCGGGCGGCTGCGCGAGGCGAAGTACGCCGACGTCGCCGCCGCCTACGGCTTCGAGGTCCGGCCGGGCCAGGCCCGCTTCCTCGACGAGCACGTCCTGGCCGTGGACGGGCAGCCGCTGCGCGCCCGTGCCTACCTGGTCGCCACCGGCTCGCAACCGGCCCGCCCCGACCTGCCCGGCCTCGAGGAGGTCGACTGGCTCACGTCGACCAGCGCGATGGAGCTGACCGAGCTGCCGGAGTCCCTCGTCGTGGTCGGCGGCGGGTACGTCGGGATGGAGCAGGCGCAGCTGTTCACCCACCTCGGCTCCCAGGTCAGTGTCGTCGGGCGGCTTGCCCCGCAGGCCGAACCCGAGCTCGCCGACCGCCTGCGGGCCGTGTTCGCCGAGGACGGGATCGACGTCGTCGAGGAGCGTGCGGTCACGGTCGAGACCGACGGCGACGAGGTCGTCGTGGTCACCGGCCCCGGCCGGCGCGTTCGCGGTGCGCGGCTGCTGGTGGCCACCGGGCGGCGGGCGCGCACCGATGGGCTCGACCTCGCCGCCGCCGGAGTGAAGACCGACGAACGGGGCTTCGTCGCCGTCGACGACTTCCAGCGCACCTCCAACCCCCGCGTCTGGGCCGCGGGGGACGTCTCCGGCGCTCCCCAGTACGTCTACGTCGCCGCCGCCGGCGGGCGGGTCGCCGCCCGCAACGCCCTGCTCCTGGGCGACGGCAGTGCACCGGCCCGCGTCGACTACACCGGGATGCCCGCGGTCGTGTTCACCCGGCCCCAGCTGGCCTCCGCCGGGCTCTCCGAGGCCCAGGCCCTCGGACAGGGGCACGAGTGCGCCTGCCGCGTGCTCGACCTGGTCGAGGTGCCCCGGGCGCTGGTCAACCGCGACAGCCGCGGGGCCGTCAAGCTCGTCACCGACGCTGCCACCGGGAAGGTCCTCGGCGTGCACGCCCTCGCCGAGGGTGCGGGGGAGATCGTGCTGGCCGCCACCTACGCGATCAAGGCGGGGATGACCGTCGACGACGTGGCCGACACCTGGGCTCCCTACCTGACCATGGCCGAGAGCCTGCGCATCGCCGCCGGGCTGTTCCGCAACCAGCTCCCCACGTCCTGCTGCGCCTGACACCCCCACCACCATTCACGAGTAGCAGGAGGAGATCGAGGCAGATGACCGAGCACGTCGACGTTGCCGTCCTCGGCATGGGACCCGGAGGAGAGGTCGCCGCGAGTCGCCTGCTGGCCGCGGGAAGACGGGTGGCCGTCATCGAGCGGGAGCTGATCGGCGGTGAGTGCGCCTACTGGGCGTGCATCCCGTCGAAGTCCGTGCTCCGGCCGCCGGAGGCCGGTGGGGAGGTCGACCGCGCCGCCGGCGTCGGCGGGGCGCGACTGGACTGGGCCGCGGCGCGGGACTACCGGGACTACATGGCCCGCCATCTCGATGACGCCGGGCAGGTCAGGGGCTACGCCGAGCAGGGCGCCCTCGTCGTCAAGGGCGAGGCCAGGATCACCGGCCCGGGCCAGATCAGCGTCGACGGCCGGCAGGTGAGCGCCGAGCACCTCGTCGTCGCCACCGGCTCCGACGCGGTGATCCCGGCCATCGACGAGCTCGACGAGGTGACCACCTGGACCAACCGGGAGACCTACACCGCCGCAGAGCTGCCCGCCCGGGTGGTGATCGTCGGTGGCAGCGCCGTGGGTGTCGAGACCGCCCTGTTCCTGGCCCGCTTCGGCGTCGAGGTCACCCTCGTCCAGCGCGGCGACCGGCTGCTCAGTCGGGAGGAGCCGCGGGTCGGCGAGCTGGCGCGGACCTACCTGAGGGATGCGGGCGTTGACGTGCGCACGGGGGCGAGCCCCCGCCGCGCCCGGCGCGCCAGCGCGGACGCGGGGGCCGTCCTCGACCTCGACGACGGCAGCTCGGCCGGCGGTGACGTAGTCATCCTGGCCACCGGCCGGGCGCCTCGGGCAGCGGACCTCGGGCTCGAGCGCGCCGGGGTCAGCCTCGGCGAGCACGGCGAGGTGGTCGTCGACGAGCACTGCCGGGCCGCCGAGGGCGTCTGGGCCCTCGGCGACGTCACCGCGGTCATGCCGTTCACGCACGTCGCGAAGTATCAGGGCCGCGTCGTCGCCGACGCCATCCTCGGCCGTCCCCGACCCGCCCGCTACGACGGCATCCCCCGGGTGGTGTTCGCCGACCCGGAGATCGCCGCCGCCGGGATCACCCAGGCCCAGACCGACCAGCAGGGCCTGCGCACCGCCTCGGCGCAGGTCGACCTCGCCAAAGCCCTCGCCCGGCCGTGGACCTACGAGCGGGACCCCCGCGGGCACCTCGGGCTGCTCGCCGACACCGACCGCCGGGTCCTCGTCGGCGCCTGGGCTGTGGCCCCGCAGGCCGGAGAGTGGATCCACCAGGCGTCCCTCGCGATTCGCGCCGGCATCCCCCTCGACACCCTGCTCGATCAGGTCGCCCAGTTCCCCACCTACAGCGAGGGCTACCTCACCGCCCTCGAAGCCCTCGACCGGTAACCGCCCCGGGTCGCCGCGAGGTCAGCTGGTGGCGAGCTAGCCGAGATAGACGGTGCGCCCGCCGAGGTCCGTACGCTCCAGTCGCAGGCGTACGGGCAGCTCGTGCCCCAGCCGGGACAGCGCGGGGACCGTCACCTCGTGGCCGATCATCGTGTGCCGGCCGGTGACCAGGTGGCGGGTGAAGCCGGTGACGTGCGCCTCCCGCAACCGCTCGGGCACGAGGACCGTCACCCGCCGTCCGGTGAGGTCCTCGACCCCCAGCCCAGCAGGGCCGCAGCTGCGTCCGAGACGGCCAGGATCCGGTTGCCGTCGTCGGCGACCACCACCGCCCGCGGCGTCTGGCGCACCCAGGCGAGGTCCCCCGGCGCGGGCGGGACGAGCGGCGGGTCGAGGTGCGCCGCACCCGGTGCCCAGCCAACCGGCTCACCCCCGCGCGCCTGGTGCAGGATCTGCCCGTACATCCAGTCCCGCAGCGCCAGCAGCTCCGGCAGCGCGGGGCGAGCGAGGAGTCGGCCGACGGCGGCAGCGGCCTCCGCCTCGTCGAGCACGCGGGGGAGCAGCTCGAACGCGGGGATCTCTGCGGGAGCCACCGAGAGCGGGATGTGCACCCGCGCCGGGCGCTCGCCGGCGGCCGCGACCGCGGTGCGGAAGGCGGTGGCGAGCCGGACGCGGACATGGGCGGCGTCGGCGATGTCCTTGCGGGCACCTTCGTCCTCGTCGAGGGCGAGCCGGGACAGCTGGTACTCGCGCAGCAGCGCCTCGTTGTGCTCCTGCAGCACCTCGTAGAGGCCCACCGGCACGTCCGGGAGCAGGACCCAGGTCCCGTCGACCCCGACGGGCGGGCGCCACTCCCCGCCGATCGGCGGCGTCGCGCCGGCGAGGGTGAACCAGACACTCTTGCCCGCGCCGCTGCGGCGGACGCCGTGGGCGTCGGCCAGCAGCTCGACGAGCTCCAGCCCGCGTCCGGTCACCGCCTCGGCGTCGTGCTCCCGCGGCCGGGGCAGCAGCGCGCTGCCGTCGGCGACCTCGACCAGCACGCCGGAGCCCTCGACGGTGCACCGCAGCAGCACGTCGGTACGCGCGTGCAGCACGGCGTTGGTGACGATCTCGCTGAGCAGGAGCGCGGCGGTGTCGGCCACGTCGCCGGTCACGCCGTGCTCGCGCAGCGTGGCGAGCAGGAAGCGACGGGCATCAGCGACTGCCTGGGGGATGCCGGGCACCACCAGGGATCGCTCGAGACGGCCGGGATCGGACACTGCCTCCCATGCTCGCAGACCCTCGCCACCCCTTGCGTCAGGCTGCGTCAGCCTGCGTCAGGTCGCGTTCCCCGCCGGGGGGCGCCCGGGGGTCAGGGAGTCGCGGCGGACAGCAGCCCGCGAAGCCGGTGCGGGGCTGCGGCCAGGCTGGGGCCGTACCAGGTGAGCGAGCGGCCGTCGACGAGGGCGTAGGGCACGCCCGGAAACGCCTCGGGACCGTCGGCGGCGGAGAAGGCGTAGGGCTCGTCGGGCAGCACGACCAGGTCGACGTCCGGCACCCTGGCGGGGTCGAAGCGCGGATACCGCTCCGCTGAATCGCCCAGGACGGAGTCGACGCCGAGCCGCCGGAGCACGTCGCCGGCGAAGGTGTCGCGTCCGAGCGCCATCCAGGGGCGCCGCCAGATGGGGACCAGCGCCCGCAGCCGGCGGGCGCCCACCGGCTCGACGGCTCCCCAGGCGGCGCTCGCCTCCTCGAGCCAGGGCACGTCCGGTGCCCCGCAGGCCGCGAGCAGGCGCGCCAGGGACGCGAGGGCCTCCTCCACGCTGCGGATGCGGGTGACGTAGACCGCGAGCCCCGCCTCCTGCAGCGCGTCGAGATCGCCCGGCCGGTTCTCCTCCTCGTTCGCGAGCACGAGGTCGGGCGCGAGCTCGGTGATCGCGGCCAGGTCGGGGTTCTTCGTGCCGCGCACCCGGCGCAGGTCGAGATCGCCGGGATGGGTGCACCAGGCCGTCGCGCCGACCAGGACGCCGGGCAGTGTCACGGCGACCGTCTCGGTCAGCGACGGGACGAGGCTCACCACCCGCCGGGGCTCGCCGGGCAGGACGACGGGCCGCCCGAGGTCGTCCTCGACCACCCGCATCGTCAGAAGTCCCCCGCCCGCTGCCGCAGCGCCCGTAGCGCGCCCACCAGGGCGTCGACGCGCCGGGCGGGAATGCCGGGGTCGGCGAACACACCGGCGTTGAGCACGGCGGTGGCCTCCTCGGCGCGCTGCCTGCCCTCCGGCGTGAGCGCGACGAGGACCGCCCGGCCGTCGTCGGGATGGGGCCGGCGCCGCACCAGCCCGGCCGCCTCCAGGCGGTCCACCGCGTTGGTCACGCTGGTCGGGTGCACCTGCAGGCGGCTGCCGACGGTCTTCATGGGCAGGGCGCCGGCCCGGCTGAACAGCAGCAGCATGAGCACCTCGTAGCGGGCGAACGTGAGGCCCAGGGGCCGCAGGGCCTCGTCGATGCGCGCCAGCAGGATCTGCTGGGCCCGCATGACCGAGGTGATCGCGGCCATCCCCTCGGCTGCCTCGGCCCAGCCGTGGCGCACCCACTGCTGGCGCGCCTCCTCGACGGGGTCGAAGGGCAGCGGTCCCGAGGTCACGCGGGCGAGGCTACCGAGAGCGCGGCGTCGCCGTCCGCTCCGCCGGAGACGCCCCCGCGCGGTCCTGGACGAGGAGTCCGCGCGGTCCTACGATGCTTGGACGTCCTAACAAATCGGAGCCAGCATGCCCGCGAACGCCCGTCCCGAGCTGCACGTGCCGACGCATCCGGTCCGCTTCGTCACGGCGGCCAGCCTGTTCGACGGTCACGACGCCGCGATCAACATCATGCGGCGGATGCTCCAGTCGCAGGGCGCGGAGGTGGTGCACCTGGGCCACGACCGCAGCGTCGAGGCCGTGGTCACCGCCGCGCTGCAGGAGGACGCGCAGGGCGTGGCGGTGTCCTCGTACCAGGGCGGGCACGTCGAGTACTTCGGCTATCTCGTGGACCGGCTGCGGGCGGTCGGCGCCGGGCACGTGCAGGTGTTCGGTGGGGGTGGCGGGGTCATCGTCGCCGAGGAGATCGCGCAGCTGGCCGCCACCGGGGTGCGCATCTTCGCGCCGGAGGACGGCCAGCGGCTAGGCCTCCCCGGTATGATCAACTCGCTGATCGCGGCCTGCGACGTCGACCTCGCCGCCGAGCCCCCCGCGCTGGACGCGGTGCTCGACGGGACACCGGCCGGTCTGGCCCGGGCGATCACCGTGCTGGAGTCGGGACGCTCGGCGGAGCTCGCGGCATCGCTCCGCGACGCCGCCGCCCGCCGCCCCGTCCCCGTCCTGGGCATCACCGGCACCGGTGGGTCGGGGAAGTCCTCCCTCACCGACGAGCTGCTCCGGCGGCTGCGGCTCGACCAGGAGGACAAGCTGCGGATCGCGCTGATCGCCGTCGACCCGACCCGGTCCCGCGGCGGCGGCGCGCTGCTGGGCGACCGCATCCGCATGAACGCCCTCGACGGCGCCGACCCGTCGCGCGTCTTCTTCCGCTCGCTCGCCACCCGGACCGCCGACGGGCGGCTGCCTGAGCACCTCGACGACGTGGTGGCCGCCTGCCGGGCCGCCGGCTACGACCTGGTGATCGTGGAGACCCCGGGCATCGGGCAGGGCGACGCCGCCATCGTCCCGTTCTGCGACGTGTCGCTCTACGTGATGACCCCGGAGTACGGCGCCGCCTCCCAGCTCGAGAAGATCGACATGCTGGACTTCGCCGACGCCGTCGCGATCAACAAGTACGAGCGCCGCGGCGCCGAGGACGCGCGGCGCGACGTCGCCCGCCAGCTCGTCCGCAACCGGGAGGCGTTCGGGCAGCGCTGGGAGGACATGCCGGTCTTCGGCACCAGCGCCGCGCGCTTCAACGACGACGGCGTCACCGCGCTCTACTCGCACCTGCGCGACCTGCTCGTCGACCGCGGCCTGCCGGCCTCGGCCGGCACGCTGCCGAGGGTCGAGGGCCGGGTGTCCTCCGGGCTGACCAGCGTGCTCCCCCCCGCCCGGGTCCGCTATCTCGGTGAGATCGCTCAGACGGTGCGCACCTACGCCGAGCAGACGGCGCGCGAGGCGGAGCTGGCCCGCCGGGCCCAGCACCTGCGCACGGCCCGCGAGGTCCTCGACGGGGCCGCGCTCGAGCAGCTCGACTCCGCGCTCACTGACGTCGAGGGTCGCCTCGACCCCCGGACGGCCGAGCTGCTCGCGCAGTGGCCGGCACGCGTCGAGCAGTACGCGGGCGACGAGCTCGTCTACGTCGTGCGGGGCAAGGAGATCCGTACGCCGCTGACCCGGGAGACCCTGTCGGGGACCAAGGTGCCACGGGTCGCGCTGCCGCGTACCCGCGACGCGGGGGAGCTCGTGCGCTTCCTGCGTGCGGAGAACGCGCCCGGCTTCTTCCCGTTCACCGCCGGCGTCTTCCCGTTCAAGCGCGAGGGCGAGGCGCCGGCCCGCATGTTCGCCGGCGAGGGCGACGCCTTTCGCACCAACCGGCGCTTCCAGCTGCTCTCGCAGGGCAGCGAGGCCACCCGGCTGTCGACGGCGTTCGACTCCGTCACGCTCTACGGCCGCGACCCCGACCCGCGGCCCGACATCTACGGCAAGGTCGGCACGTCGGGCGTCTCGATCGCCACGCTCGAGGACATGAAGGTGCTGTACTCCGGATTCGACCTGTGCTCGCCGACGACGTCGGTGTCGATGACCATCAACGGGCCCGCGCCGGCGGTGCTCGCGATGTTCCTCAACACCGCGATCGACCAGCGGCTCGACCGCTTCCGCGCGGAGCAGGGCCGCGAGCCCGACGCCGCCGAGGCCGACGAGCTGCGCGCCGAGGTGCTGTCGACCGTCCGAGGGACGGTGCAGGCCGACATCCTGAAGGAGGACCAGGGCCAGAACACCTGCATCTTCTCCACCGAGTTCGCGCTGCGCTGCATGGCCGACATGCAGGAGTACTTCATCGAGCACCGCGTACGGAACTTCTACTCGGTCTCGATCTCCGGCTACCACATCGCCGAGGCCGGGGCGAACCCCATCAGCCAGCTCGCGTTCACCCTTGCCAACGGCTTCACCTACGTCGAGGCCTATCTCGCCCGCGGCATGCGCATCGACGACTTCGCCCCGAACCTGTCGTTCTTCTTCTCCAACGGCATGGACGCGGAGTACTCCGTGCTCGGGCGCGTCGCCCGGCGCATCTGGGCGGTGGCGATGCGGGATCGCTACGGCGCCGACGAGCGCTCGCAGAAGCTCAAGTACCACGTGCAGACCTCGGGCCGCTCGCTGCACGCGCAGGAGATGAACTTCAACGACATCCGCACGACCCTGCAGGCGCTGTGCGCCGTCTACGACAACTGCAACAGCTTGCACACCAACGCCTACGACGAGGCGGTGACGACGCCGAGCGCGGAGT
This sequence comes from Actinomycetota bacterium, assembly GCA_030773555.1. Lineage (GTDB taxonomy): Bacteria > Actinomycetota > Actinomycetes > JALYMT01 > JALYMT01 > JALYMT01. Next base: position 25,898 of record JALYMT010000054.1, read on the forward strand.
CGGTCCGCCGTGCCCTCGCCATCCAGATGATCATCGATCAGGAGTGGGGCCTCGCCGACAACGAGAATCCGCTGCAGGGCTCGTACGTCATCGACGAGCTCACCGACCTGGTGGAGGAGGCGGTGCTCGCGGAGTTCGACCGCCTCGACGAGCGCGGCGGCGTGCTCGGCGCAATGGAGACCGGCTACCAGCGCGGGCGCATCCAGGACGAGTCGATGCTCTACGAGCACCGCAAGCACGACGGCAGCTTGCCGATCGTGGGCGTCAACACGTTCCTCGACCCCGACGGCGCCGCTGCTCCCGGCAAGCCGGTGGAGCTGGCCCGGGCGACCGAGGCGGAGAAGGCGTCGCAGCTCGACCGGCTGGCCGCCTTCTCCGAGCAGCACCGCCAGGACGCTCCCGCCGCGATCGCGCGCCTGCAGGCGGCCGCGACCGAAGGCGGCAACGTCTTCGAGGCGCTGATGTCGGCCGTCCGGTCGTGCTCACTGGGACAGATCAGCCGCACCTTCTTCGAGGTGGGCGGGCAGTACCGCCGCAACGTCTGACCGTCGGGGGCCGGCCGCCGCTGGCGGCCGCAGCTGCTCGTGCTGAAGGCGGCTCGCCCCGGCTCACGACTCGCCGGGGGCCGGGCGGCAGCGGACCCGCAGCGCGGAGTTGTACTTGGTCGTGAAGGTCTCCTTCTTGACCACCGTGCCCTCCTTGCTGAACACGCGGGTCACGTCGATGTCGAAGCCCTTGCGACCGGCCTGCGAAACGCAGTCCGAGCCCGGGTCGTACACCTTCTCGAAGGGCCGCACGTTGCGCTTCGGCCCGAAGACCGACGTGATGTCGTACTCCTTGCGTCCCCACATCGAGATCGTGACGCTCCGGTCGGTCACCGAGGCCGTCATCAGCACCGGGGTGGACGAGTCGTTGCGGACCTTGAGGTCGAGCTGGCCCCACGCCACCGTCGCCTCCAGCCCCGGCTTGTAGCGGGGAATCCAGTAGCTGTGCCCGCGCTGCTCGATGCGGGTGAGCCCGGCGTGGAAGGCGGCGTCCCACACCGCGGTGGTGATCGTGGAGACGCCGCCGCCGTAGTCCTTGCGCAGCCGGCCGGAGGCGATGACCTTGCCGACGACGTAGCCGTTCTCCGCGTTCCGCTCCTTCACGGTCTCGTTCATGGAGAAGACCTCGTCCGGTGAGATCACCGTGCCGTCGAGGTAGCGGGCCGCGGTGGTGATGTTGCGGATCCGGTAGGCCTGCGCGGGAAAGCGCTGGGTGTAGGACGACAGCTTGTCGGTGATGTTCAGCGCCTCGACATCCGCCGTGGTCAGCTCCGGCGGGGTGGACGTGAGCGGGGTCTCGACCACACGGTTCCCAGGACGCTGGAGCACGTCGGCCACGGCTGCACCGAGCGCCGCCTCGTCGACGCCCTGCCCGTCCACGGCCGGCACGATGACCGGCCGGTCGTTCTCGGTCCGCACGCTCGCGTCGCGCGCCTCGCGCTCCAGCCCGTCGAGCTGCTCGCCGAGCGCCTTGGCCAGCGCGGGGCCGTCGACGCGGGGGACGAGACGCCCCTCGACCGCCTCGAAGCGCAGTGTGCGGGCGATCAGATGCGGGGAGACCTCGACGTCGGAGCCGTTGCTCCGCAGCGTGACCGGGGCCGCGACCGCGCCCCGCGCGGTCTGCTCCAGGGCCCGACGGGCCTCCTGCTCGCTGATCGTCGGCTCGGCCGTGCGCATCGGGAGCTCGACGGGGGCGCCGGGGCGCGAGTTCCCCCGCAGATAGGCGTCGCGGATGCGCTGCTGCGCCGAGGCGTGGTCGAGGACGCGTCCCGGTGCCGCCTCGGTGAGTGCCGGGGTGAGGCCGGAGAAGCGGACCGTGCGCTCCTGCGCCGGCACGTCGACCTCTCGGGCGAGCCCGGCCACCGTGCGTGCGAGCGCCGGCTCGTCGACGCGGACGACCGGCTCGACCTCCCCGCCGCCTGCCAGGTGACGGAGCGGCCCGGGCGCCGAGCCGGACGCGGCGGCCGCGTCGGCCGTGGCGACGGCATCGAAGGACAGCCCGGCCCGCGCCGGCTCGACCCGCTGCTCCTTGGTGCCGGCCCGCACGCGGATCGGGTCGTTCGCCCGCTGCGCCAGCTCCGCGCTGAGAGTGGCTGCCGCCTCGGCCCGAGAGCGGCTGCCCACGTCGACCCCGAGCACGCTGGTCGCGCGCGGCACGTCGGCGCTCGCGAGCCCCGCCCCCACCAGGATCAACCCGGCCACCAGGGCGAGGACGAGCCCGACAATACCGACTCGTCGGCGACCGCTTTTACTGGCAGGAGCCATTCCGTCACTAACTGTTGCTCATAAGGCAAGCCACTCCGAATTTCCGGCAGACGAAGGCGATGCTACGGAGGTCGAGCCAATGCGACTCGACGGTAGTCGGACTGTGACAGCGTGTGAAAGCGCCGGGGGGGATATCGAGAATTAGCCCAGACGGCCCATCCTGTGGAATTCGCCCACGGGCAATTCCCTTGTCGGTAAGCATTCGATGGTGTCGTCACCCCAATCGCCTCACGAGGCCTATCCGAGAGGTGCATCCGTGTCGGTCTCCACCCCGGTGCCCGTGGATGCCGTGCCGCCGGCGGAGCCGACACCGCCCCGCGGGCAGCGCCGGCGGCGGTGGTGGGTGCGCCTGGTCGCGTTCCTCGGGATCCTCGGCCTCCTGGCCGGGGTGGGGTCCGTGGTGGCCTACCGCCAGCTCAACAGCAACATCACCAGCGAGAGCGTCGCCGACCAGCTCGACGAGCGCCCGCCGTACACCCCCGAGGTCAGCGACGACCAGGGTCCGCGGCGCCCGCTCAACGTCCTGCTCATCGGCTCCGACACCCGCGCGGGGGCCAACAGCGGCTACGGCGACCAGATCGCAGGGGCCCGGGGCGACGTCACGATCCTGCTGCACCTGTCGGCCGACCGGCAGCGCGCGACGGCGGTCAGCATTCCCCGCGACACGCTCGTGCAGGTTCCCGCCTGCCGCCGCCCTGACGGCACCTCGGCCCCGGGGGGCGTCGACCTGTTCAACTCCGCGTACGCCCGCGGCGGATCGGCGTGCGTCATCCGGACCGTGGAGCGGCTCACCGACGTCCGCATCGACCACCACGTCGTCATCGACTTCGCGGGCTTCAAGCACATGGTCGACGCGCTGGGCACGGTGCCCATCTACGTGCCGCGCGACGTCGACGACCCCAAGAGCGGCCTCCGGCTGGAGGCCGGCGCCCACGAGGCCGACGGCGAGACGGCGCTGGCTTACGTTCGCAACCGCACCCTGGACGACAGCGGCGACCTCGGACGGGTGGAGCGGCAGCAGGCCTTCCTCGCGTCGATGCTGCGGGAAGCGACCTCGACCGGAGTGCTCACCAACCCCGCCCGGCTCTACCGGTTCCTCGACGCGGCGACGCGGTCGGTGACGACCGACCCGGAGCTCGCCGACCTCAACGAGCTGCGCAAGCTCGCTCAGAGCCTGCAGGGCATCGACCTCGACGACGTCCGCTTCCTCACCGCGCCCAACCGGCCGCATCCCGCCGACCCGAACCGGGTGCAGCTGACCCCGCAGGCCGACGAGCTGTGGCAGGCCCTGCGCACCGACTCCGCGTTGCCCCGCAAGGCGAAGACGAGCTCGACGGCGTCCCCCACCGCCGGTGCGGGCGCCACCGGGGTTCCCGGGGCTCCCGGGGCTCCCGGGGACATCGGGGACGCCGGGGACATCGGGGCCACCGACGGGGCGCGTTGCACCTGAGGGAGCCCGCCGCGCGCGGCCCTGTCAGCGTCGACGCAGCGCTCGCCACGCCCGGCGCGCCTCCGGGAGCGCGAGCGGGACGGTAGCGACGTTCGCCAGCGCGCCCACCGTGCACCAGCTGCACACCCGCCGGTGCTTGGTCACCTGCTCTGTGAACAGGTAGCCGGCGCTGGTGGCGTCGAGCAAGGCCTTGCCGGCGGCCAGCAGCGGCAGCCACGGCTTGTCCTCGGCTCGGCTCTCGGTGCCCGCCCCGAACAGGACGAGGGAGATGCCGTAGGAGGCGATACCGAGGCCCGCGTCGGGGGTGCCCAAGAGCGCATAGGCCTCACCGGCGGCATCGACGCGGTCGGCGTCGAGGCCGGGCCACGGCGGCTCCGGCACGTGCCGCAGCAGCCCCACCTGGTAGGCCTCCACGACAGCGAGGGACGCGGTCGCGAGCAGCGTGAGCCCGACGGCCAGGCGACGCCGGGTCAGCTCAGGGGAGTGCTGGCGGCGCAGCGCGTCGCTGACCTCCTCGGCGTAGCGACTGGTCGGGCGGCCGATGCCCCCTGACGTACTGACGGTGGCGGCCGGTGGGCCGGCGGGTCGGGACCGGAGCGTCGACATGGTGGCAGCCTGGCATGGCGGGTCATCTCCTGCTCACTGCCTCAGCCGCTGCTGCCAACACCTCCGCCGCAGGCGGCCGATCGTCCGGGCGCCGGGGGCGCCACAAACGCTGCACACGCCCGTCGACGACGATCGCGTCACCACCGAGCTGGCGGGTGTCCTCGACGGGCACGACCACCCGCTGCCCCCGTACGAGCGCCGCGGCGTAGAACGCGAGGGTGCGAGGCGCGTAGACGCGCCACAGCGGCGCCCGACCCAGGCCGAGGCGCCGGTAGAGCACCCGCTCCTCGTCGCTGAGCACCAGCCCGGGCCAGCGCAGATGACGGGCGAGCGCCGCCAGTCGCTCGGGGGGGCTGAACCCGACCCATACGAGCCCGATGCGCGGGTCGCGGTTCGCTCGGTGCACCTGGACCAGGTGCTGCTGGCAGGGCAGTCAATGCCGGTGACGGGTCAGGACCAGCACGTGCACCCCGGACAGCGTGGCGAGCGCGACCGGCGGTCCCGAGGCGGCCTCGGTGAGGCAGAGGTCATCGAGGCCGATCCCCGTCGGGTCAACCCGCGGCATGACCGGCCGCCGCCGTCGTCATCAGCAGCACGGAGCCCCACCGCCGCCGCACCCATCCGGTCACGAAGCCCGCTGCCTGACGTCGCGGAACAGAGCAGGCGTCTCGTCCGCGGTCGTGACGGTGATCTTTCCGTCGGGTTCGAGTACGACCAGCGTGGCGTCCTTCAGGTCGCCGACGCCCTGCTGGCGCAGCTTGCTCTCCAGGTCGCTGGTGACCAGCTGGGCCGTCCACGGGGCGCGTCGCAGATCGATTCGTCCCTCCCGGACGAGGATCTCGGGCGAGAAGTCGAGCACCCGTTGCGCGACGGGGAAGCGTTGCCGGAGCGCGGCCACCAGCACCTGCAGCGCCAGGAAGGTGAGCAGGACAGCGGCGCCGTCGGACAGCGCAGGCTGCGACGGCAGCGCCGTCGAAGCGGCGAGGCTTCCGAGGGCGACCGTGACGACGATGTCGAAGGCGTTCATCTGGGCGACGGTGCGTCTGCCGGCGACCCGGACAGCAACGACGGCGAAGACGTACACCAAGACGGCGGTCACCACGGTGCCGGCAACCTGCTCGGGACTCGACCAGAAAGAGATGTCCATGCGGCTCCAGAGTCTCTCGATGAGCGCATTGCCCTGGTGCCGTCGGATGCACGGCATCCCCGGGCCGATCGCGCAGCAGGCCCACGTCAACCTATGTCGGCGTAGGGTCACCACACCGGTCACCACACCTGAGCACCGGTACGCCGTCGTACCTGCTCGGCGAGCGCCCGGGTCATAGCTCCGCCGCCGGCCGCCCCCGCCGCTGCGCAGCCCCAGTCGTAACGCGACTGCAAAGGTGCGGCCCGCTTGAGGGGACGCGCGGCGGATAAGCAGGGTAAGGAGTGCCCCTCCGGTGCGGCTCTGGCGGAGGAGGAGACGATCGGATGGAACGTCGGCGTTCACGGGCCGGGCATCGGCGGGGGAGCGGAGCTGTCGACGTGCTGGTGGGCGCGTTGGTGTGGGCCCGCTACCTGATCATCGCCTTCTGGTTGGCGGTGACGGCCGCCTCGGTCACCCTGTTCCCCACCATCACCGAGTCGCGCAGTGGCTCGGGCGTCGACGGCTTCGTCCCTGCGGACAGCGCTTCGGTCGACACCGAGATCCGCTCCTTCGACCAGTTCGGCTTTCCGCTCTTCAGCCGCACCGCCATCGTGCAGCGCGACCCGCAGGGGCTGCCTCCCCTCGTCCAGGCCGAGGCGGTCGCGCGGGCGGTGAACGTCACCCGCGGCGACTACCCGCAGGTCCCCCTGGTCCGCGGCGCGCTGCCCGTGCCGAACACCCTGGGCCTGGTCCCCGGCTCCACGGAGTCCGGCACCACCGTGGTCACCTACCTGTTCACCCCGCCCTGGGCCGGTTTCTCGGAGCAGTACCAGGCCGCCGAGCAGCTCCTCGCCGAGACCACCGGACCCTCGGACGCCGTGGTGGGGGTGACCGGTTCGATTCCGGCCCGGGTGGAGCAGGGCCGCATCGTCACCGAGTCCCTACCACTCGTCGAGCTCGCCACCGTGGCGGCCATCGTGGTCATCACCGGCGTGGTGTTCCGGTCTCTGGTCGCCCCGCTGCTCACCCTCCTCGTGGCGGGCATCGCCCTGCTGGTCACCACCCGCGCCGCTCCGCTGGCTGCGAGCACGGTCGGTGTGACGGTGCCCAGCGAGCTCGAGCCGCTCTACGTCGCGCTCGTCCTCGGCGTGGTCACCGACTACGTCATCTTCTTTCTCTCCGCGCTTCGTCTCGAACTGGCCCGCACCGAGGATCGGCTGCTCGCCGCCCGCCGCGCCACCGTGGACGTCGCCCCGATCGTCACCGTCGCCGGCCTGACGGTCGCCGCGGGCACCGGTGCGCTGCTCGTCGCCCGATCCGACCTGTTCCGAGCCTTCGGGCCGGGAATGGCCCTGGCCGTGCTGGTCGGCATGCTCGTGTCGGTCACCCTCACTCCCGCGCTGCTCGCCGTGCTCGGCCGGGTGGCGCTCTGGCCGGCAGCGCCCCGCCGGGTGGTGTCGTCGCCGCCCGCCGCTGGCAGCCCGTTGTTCGACCTGCTCACCCGCCGCCGCCCGGCGGCGCTGGTGCTCGCCGGCTGTGTCCTCGGCCTCGGTCTGGCCGCGGCGCCGCTGCGCGGCACCGAACTGGGCCTGGCCTTCGTCCCTTCGCTGCCCGAGAGCAGTCCGGTCGCCGCCGCGGCCGACGCCGCCCAAGCCGGCTTCGCCCCTGGCGTGCTGTCCCCCACGCTCGTCCTCGTCGAGGGTGAGGACGTCACCAACGACCGGCAGTCCCTGGCCCTTCTGGGGGAGCTGCTGCGCGAGCAGCCCGGGGTCGCCGGCGTGGTCGGCCCGGGCTTCGTCCCGGCGGCGCTCGAGGCTCAGGGTGTGGTCCTCAGCCGTACCGGCGACGCCGCTCGCTATCTGCTCGTCCTCGAGGACGCCCCGCTCGGTGCCGGCGGGGTCAACACCGTCTCCCGGCTCCGCGACGTCGCGCCGGAGCTCGCCGCCCGAGCCGGCCTTGAAGGCGTACGGGTCGGGTTCGGTGGCGACACCGCCCTCGCGGAGGAGATCGTGTCCCGGACCACCGACGACCTGCTACGCATCTCCGTCGCCGCGCTGGCCGCGAACCTGTTCATGCTGGTCGTCTTCCTCCGGCCCTGCTCGCCCCCCTGTTCCTGCTCGCCTCCAGCGTCCTTGCCCTGGTCGCCTCCCTGGGCCTGGCCACCTTCGTCTTCCAGGGACTGCTGGGTCACGACGGGCTCACCTTTCACGTCCCCTTCGCCGCCGCCGTGCTGCTCGTCGCTCTCGGCTCGGACTACAACATCTTCGGCGTCGGCCAGGTCTGGGACGAAGCCCGGCGTCGTCCACTGACCGAGGCGATTCGACACGCCATGCCGCAGTCGACCAAGGCGATCACCGCCGCGGGCGTCACCCTGGCTGTCAGCTTCGGGTTGCTCGCCCTGGTGCCGCTGCGCCCCTTCCGGGAGCTGGCGTTCACCATGAGCGTCGGCATCCTCCTCGACGTCCTCGTCGTCCGTACGCTGCTCGTGCCCGCGCTGCTCACCCTCCTCGGCCGGGTCAGCAGCTGGCCTGGCTCCCAGCTCCAGGGCGACGAGCCTTCGCCGTAGCAGCGCATTGACCAGCCGTGCCTCCACGGCGAGAGTTGCGGGGACCCGGGAGGTGCAGGCGAGCCGGCATCGGTAGGCGCAGCCGCGATGGTGCAAGGAGGTGGCGCAGCGGTGCAGGATCCGAGCAGCAGCGAGCAGCTGCTGCGGGCGTCGGTAAGCCGCTGAGCCCGCAGCAGGCCCGCTGGATCGACAGCCGCGGCGCGCACCTGGCGCTGCTGCGCTACGACGACGCCCGGGCCGCAGCCGACCCGCGCACCACCGTCCTGGACTTCTACGAGAGCGCCTACCGGGCGGGCGCCACCCGCGCCGGCTGGGACCTGGAGCGGCTGCGCTACGCGTAGGCCCCAGTCGGGTCGCGCAGCGGCGTGCACGCCTGACCGCCGCGCTGCGGAGGCGATCTACTGCTCGGGCCGCTGGGCCGCCCGTCGAGCGCCTGGGTGATGCGCCAAGCCGCGTTGACGAGCCCGACGTGGGAGAAGGCCTGCGGGAAGTTGCCGATCTGCTCGCCGGTCGCGGTGTCGACCTCCTCCGCCAGCAACCCCAGGTCGTTGCGGCAGGCGGAGATCGAGTCGAAGTCCGCCTGGGCGAGCTCGATCTCCCCGGCGAGGGCGAGGCACTCGACGAGCCAGTAGCTGCAGATGAGGAACGCGTGGCTGTCGCCTGCCCAGCGGCGGACGAGGGCGCCGTCGCCGAGCGAGTCGCGTACGGCGTGGATGGTGCGCAGCATCCGCTCGTCGTCGGCGGGGAGGAATCCGACGAGGGGCATCAGCAGCACCGAGGCGTCGAGGTGGTCGGAGCCGAACGCGCCGGTGTAGGCCCCGGCCGACTCGTTCCAGCCCTGCTCCAGCACGCTGCGGCGGATCTCCGCCCGCGCCGCGTCCCACCGCTCCCGGCGGGCGAAGTCCCCCAGCCCGTCGGCGAGCTGGAGCGCCCGGTCCAGCGCCACCCAGCACATCACCTTCGACGAGACGTAGTGCCGATCGGCGTCGCGTGCCTCCCACATCCCGGCGTCGGGCTGCTGCCACTGCTCCGCCGCCTGGTCGGCCAGCCCGGCGAGGAACTCCTGCAGGTCGGCGTCGAGCTTCCCGAGCTGGTCGCGCAGCAGGTGGGCGGCGAACAGCACCTCGCCGAGCACGTCGAGCTGGCGCTGCCGCCAGGCGTCGTTGCCGACCCGCACCGGCAGGCTGCCGCGGTAGCCGCCGAGGTGGCGCAGTTCGCGCTCGGTGAGGTCGCGCTCGCCTTCGACCCCGAACATGATCTGCAGCGGCTCGTCGCCCTGCTGCCCGATGGCGTTGGCGAGCCAGCGGAAGAAGCGGTCGGCCTCGTCCGGGCAGGCGCTCACCCACAATGCCTGCAGGGTGAGGCTGAGGTCGCGGATCCAGGCGAACCGGTAGTCCCAGTTGTCCCCGCCCCCCACCGCCTCCGGCAGCGACGTGGTGGCCGCGGCGATGACCGCGCCGGACGGGGCGTACGTCAGCGCCTGCAGGACCAGGGCGCTGCGGCGCACCTGGTCGGCGTAGCGCCCCTGATAGCCACGGTGCAGGGCCTGCCACGACTGCCAGCCGGCCAGCGTGTCGTCGAGGTCGCCGACGGGGGGCCCGCCGGCCTTCGTCCCGTCCGCGGCGTACGTGGGCGCGTAGCCCAGGCGCAGCTCGAAGGTCTCCCCCGCGGACACCTCGACCTCGCCGCTCAGCGTGCCGTCGTCGGGTGCGAGGGCCGGCGCGGACGGATCGGCGACGAGGACGAGAGTCACCGGGCCGGCCCGCACCACCCAGCGCTCGGCCGCGCGCCGCCAGCGCGCCTGCGTCAGCCCGTACTCCAGGCGGGGGGCCACCTCCACACGGATCCGCAGCCGCCCGGACACCCCCTCGACCCGGCGGATCAGGGTGCGGGGCGAGCCGAGCCCGAGGTCGTGACCGCGGGCACCCGGACGCAGGGCCAGCGCGTCGGTGATCGTGACGCTGCCCTCGCCGGTCGTGAAGCGGGTCCGGAGGGCCAGGGTGTCGCCGACGTACTCGCGCTCGACCGCGTAGCTCCCGACCGGCGCGACGCGCCAGTGACCGGCGCCGGGATCGAGCAGCCGCCCGAAGACGGAGGGCGAGTCGAAGCGGGGGACGCACCACCAGTCGATCGACCCGTCCCGGGAGACCAGGGCGGCGCTCTGGCAGTCCGAGAGCAGCCCGTACGCGCCGATGGGGGGTTGCTCACCGTTGTCGTTCGCGCCGGTCACGTCTCCTCCCGCCCTAGCGTTGCCGCCAGCGCCGCGTCGCGGCGAGCAGCGCGAGCGTGGCGACGGCGGTGCCTCCGGTCACCCGGCGATACCGGCTGAGCAGCAGAGCCGGGCTGCGCGACCACGCGGTGTCGTCGAAGCTGCCGTGCGCCCCGGCGTCACCGGCGACCGGCTGCCAGGTGTTGGTTTGCGCCCCCGGTGGGTCGTGCTCCGGGGACTGCTGGGCGTCCACGTTGCTGCGCGCGAGATAGCGGTCGAGCAGGCCGGGCGCCACCCGGTTGGCGAGGATGGTGAGCACGGTGGGTAGCCCCACCCACATCGCCCGCCGTGGGTGCTCGGCCACGTGCACGATGGCCCGGGCTGCCACCTCGGGCTGGTAGATCGGCGGCACCGGCTGCGGGTGGTGGGCGATGCCGCGGTGCAGCACCCAGTCGAACTGGGGGGTGTTGACCGCGGGCAGGTGCACCTCGCAGAGCGCGATGGGCAGCTTCTTGTGCAGCAGCTCGGTGCGCACCGACTCGGTGAAGCCCTTGATGGCGTGCTTCGCCCCGCAGTAGGCGGCCTGCAGCGGAATTCCTCGGAAGGCCAGCGCGGAACCCACCTGGATGATGACCCCCCGACCGCGGGGTGTCATGTGCCGCAGGGCGGCGCGGGTGCCGTTGACGTAGCCAAGGTAGGTGACCGCGGTGATCCGCTCGTACTCCTCGGGCCGCACGTCGTCGAAGAAGGCGATGGCGCCGGTGAACGCGTTGTTGACCCACACGTCGATCGGGCCGAGCTGCTCCTCGATCCGTTGCGCGGCCCGGTCGACGGCTGAGGTGTTGGAGACGTCGGTGGGAATGGCCAGGGCGCGTCGGCCGGCCTGCTCGACCTCGGCGGCCGTGGCTGCGAGCCCGTCCTCACCGCGCGCGAGGACGGCGACGTCGTAGCCCCGGGCGGCGAACGCGCGCGCCGCCGCCCGGCCCACCCCTGCCGATCCGCCCGTGACCACCGCCACCGGGTGGCCCTCCGATCGTTGCCTGCCGGCCACCGTGCCTCCTCCGGCGGCTCGCTGCTCGGCCGCGTCCCCCGATCCTGCACCTTGTCGCGGGCGGCCGAACGCCGAACGGGTGCGTGCAGCGCCTCGAACTGGCGCGAGCGGCGAACGCGACAGCATGACCCACGCCGCTGCCCGTCCTCTCGCCGCAGCGCTCGCTACTGCTTCGGTTTCTCCGCCACGAGCAGGGCGTAGCCGGCGATGCCGTCGGCCACCGCCTGCCGCGCCAGCCGGGTCAGGCGCAGCACGTCGTCCCAGTCCACCTCGGCCAGCGAGGGGGAGGTGCCGGCGACCAGCCGCAGCGCGACCAGGCGGCCCTCGACCTGCTCGACCATGGCGACCAGGGCTCGGTCGTGACGTTCCACGAGGACCGTACGCAGCCCCGCGCCGGCGAGGATCGCCGCGTACTCCTCCGCCGGGCGCGCGTCGGCGATGCACGCCACCCAGCCCGCGAGCGAGCCGAGCTCGGGGGAGAGCCGGTCGCGGTCGACGGTGACGTCGCTGATGCCGACCCGGCCGCCGGGCCGCAGCACCCGGGCCAGCTCGGCGGCGGCGGTCGGCTTGTCCGGGAACGTGCAGAAGGCGCACTCGGAGATCACCGCGTCGAAGGTGCCGTCCTCGAAGGAAATCCGCTCGGCGTCACCACGGGTGAACCGGACCTGGGCGGCGAGGCCCGCCGAGGACGCCGCCTGCGACGCACGGGCGACCGACGCCGCCGCGAGGTCGACGCCGTCCACCTGCACACCGTGCTCGCGCGCGAGCAGCAGCGCGGTCGCGCCGGGTCCACTGGCCACGTCGAGCACCCGCGCCCCGGCCGCGAGGCCGATCAGCCCGGCGAGGCGGCGGGTGAGGCTGAGGCCACCGGGATGGTAGGACTCGCCGAGCACGAGGCGGACGACGTCGTGGGAGTAGGCCGCCGCACAGCACGCCTTCGCCTCCCGCGCGGCCTGCGGGCTCGGTGGCGTCCGCGCCATCCCCGACGTCATCCCCGGAGCCCCCGGCCGACGTTGGTGGTGTCCGGCGCGATGGGCCGCGCTCGCGGCGCGCTCCCGCCGTCCCCGTCGCCGCCGTCGCCCTCGCCGCTCCCCTCGTCGGACCCGTCGCCGACCGCCGTACCGCGCCCGGCAGTACCCTGCTTGCGCTCGATCTTCGAGCCGTACCGGGAGGCCTGGAGCAACGGCTGCAGCGGAACGGCGTTGGGCACCACGTCGGCCACCGCCACCCCGGACATCTGCTCGCGCACCTGCTCCCGGTAGCCCACGGAGTTGTAGGCGCAGAACGGGATGAGCCGCCCGTCGGGGGTGATCTCCTCCACGCAGCACTTCATCAGCTGCTTGACGTTGAGGGTGTACGGGTCCTGGAAATCCTGGATCACGATCATGAAGGCCTTGTCGGAGATCTCCTTCACCACCTGCGGCAGGTCCAGCCCACAGGAGGCGCACTCCAGCTGCTCGGCGGTCAGCTGCAGCTGCGCAGAGGTGGTCTCCGTGCCCATGAACGCCGACGCGCTCCACAGCTTCTCCAGCGCCGCCCGGATCCCGTCGTCGGGCAGCACCCGGTTGGAGACGTAGTCGAGGTAGTCCTCCACCTGGATCAGCCGGGGAATCGGCACCACCGTCCGGTCCGGACCCTCGCCGTCCACCAGGACGTAGGTGATCGACCGGCAGGTCGGGAAGCAGCACGGCACCGGGAAGAAGTCGCTCGGGCGGAACCACTCCGGGCACTGCGCGACCAGCCCGTGGACGATGTCCGGGTTGGTCAACCGGGTCAGCGGGTCGAACTCCACGTGGCGCCCGGCGTGGGTCACCGGCTGGAACGCCACCGACCGTACGGCCGGGTGGTCGATGCCGAAGCGGACGATGTCGCCGAGCTCGTCGTCGTTGAGGCCCCGCTCGACCGCGGCGACCAGGGTGACGGTCAGCCCCGCCTCGGCGCAGTTGTC